>CAMHEA010000052.1 GCA_946184025.1 uncultured Prevotella sp. | reverse complement strand
ATTTATTAATTGAGAATTTTTAATTTATTTTTTCAGAATTAATAAATTAAAAATTGTTTCGACTATGGCACTTTAGAAAGATGGGTGAGGTTCAGTGGAGGAATGAGCCACCATCCGTTACCCTTTCTGGGAGGTAAGAACGGCTTGAAACAGACCTGGTTCGGAAGTGCGGAAATGTGCTTCTGGAGTGTCAAGTCGTGCAAACGTTTGCTCAAGTTTGGTTGACTTATATCAAGAAATATGCATGCGTGTATATCTTTAATTTGTATCTTTGCAGCGCAATCAAAGACATAACCTTTTCCATCTCGGTATGAGATACAAATTCAAAGCATAACTTTTAGTTCAAACAAGCAACAAAACAAGTATTTAAAACCGAAACAAAATGAAACGACTCTTTAACTTTGTGGCCTTAACGGCCATGATGCTGATGGTTTCCGTAAACGTGTTGGCTCAGCCAGCCAACCTCTATACGGCTCAGAAAATCAACGGCAACACTGCCACTGGTAACCGCTCGGTGGCTCCTACGAGAACAGATGGCAGCAAGTATTACTTCGACATTGATGCGAGTACCAGTGACACAGAGATCTGGTTCGTGTTCTGTGTGGATGGATGGGGTGACAAATACCTCCATGCCTATAACAATGGCGATGCTCCCGGAACAACCTACAACATCGCAAGCGACTGGGGACAGTCTGCTTCCGTTCCCAGCAGCTGGTTCCGTCTGACCACCACAGGTTATTCAAAGATTACCATCTGCATCGACCTGACCTATAACAGCAGCATTGGTGGGTATAACTTCACCACCACCTATTCCCATGCAGGCGGCGATGCCGGCGAAGGCGAATACTATTTCGTGAGCCCCGAACTGACGGGCGGACAGCTGTTGGAGAGCTACAAGTTCTCTTGCTCGCGCCAACGCAACGGTGGCAGCGTGCTGGCTGAGCGTCCTACGTTCAACCTCCCCGACTTCTACATGGATGCAAACCACGCCAACGTGTCGGAAATCACCTATTATATTATTAATAAGACGACGGGCAAGGAAATCCGTCCGGCTTCCAACAACTACGTCTTGGGCAGCAACGGCACGACAAACGACAAGAATCAGGGTAAGGGCACCACTTGGGAAAACTATGAAAACACGACAAACTCCGGCTCCAACCTTTTTAAACTGACCCGTGGAACAGGTGTTTCCTACACCTTCTTCGTTTACACGCCGACCTCCAACGTAGAGTTCCTTGCCAACAGTGCCTACGCAGGCACCGACGGAGTAAGTGCCAGCGGCTATTACCTCTCCGGCAACTTCGAAAAGGCTTCTGCCGACAACATCATCAAGCCTTGGACGACCGACGGCCGTCGCGAGATGACGAAATATTGGTACCTGAACGGAGTGGAATATACCGAGGAACCGGCGACCGCTGCCGACTCCATTGTCTACCGCGTGACCGTTCCGCGTCCTGCTGAGGGCTGGGACAACCTCTATCTGGCTGTTTTCGACAAGAACACGGTGGCCGAATGGCAGACACAGGGCGATCCCGCCAGCGACAGCAACATGGGACACTACTGGCATCTGGCCATCCGTCCGCAGGTACAGTGGCGTTACTCCACGCCGGGCGGCTCCGTTGTCAACGACGGTCTGGATGCCACCGCACTCCACGGCGGCCTCTTCACCCGCAAGGATGGCTGCGACAACACTCAGCAGGCCTTGAACCCGCAGCTCAGTGCTGCCGAGAAGAGTGCCTATACGTCCTACACCTTCTCGATGAACATCACCAATTCAACCTACCGCATCAACTTCAACAGCGACCTGTATATCATGGGTCCGGCCGTAAACACCAGTGCCAGCGTGTCAGGCGATGCTGCAACGAACGGCTGGGACCGTTCTTCACTGGACCAGACCACCGACCATGCCATCAAGATGACGTTCAACGCAACGGACAAGAGCTACACCCTGCGTGTCAACGACGACGTTCAGCAGGCTGAAAAGCCGGTCTACCTGATTCAGGGACAGCCCTTCGCCTTCGCGTTCAACAAGTCTTTCAACAAGACCATCTTCGTTGAGGACGACGTAGTGCCCGTAGACCTGAGCAATACGACCGCTGCCAACACGGAGGCTGATGTGTACCGCTTGGCCGACAACGACAAGGGCAACCAGGATACGCAGTATGTTAACTTCTTGAAAGAAACCACCACCGGCACCGCCGACCATAACAGCGGCGTGAACGACATTACGTTCAACCTGCCTACCGGCGAGTATTTCATCCGCTTGTATGTACGCGCTGCCAACCCGGAAACCCCTGACAACCAGCAGGTGTACTACCTGCTGAAGCGTGCCAACAAGTTCTACAACCCGAAGGCAAAGGAAGTGACGGCACTGACAGCCGGAAACCAAGGCACAGCCAACACCTTCAAGTCGTTCTGCGACTATCATGCAGTGACCATTCCTACGGATATTATGACGGCCTATATCGTTACTGCTGCCGACAAATCGGCTCAGACCGTGACCGTACAGAAACTGCCCGTCGGCAATCCGGACATCTACGGAGGCTATGTCATCCCCGCCAACACGCCCGTTCTGCTGGCTATGAAGACCGACCAGCCCGGAACGACCGGTGGCTATGCCTACACTCACTACTTCGACTACGATCCGGCAGCGAACCTTCAGCCTACAGCGGCTCAGAAGCGCACGGCACTGCCTTGTCTGGAAGGCCAGATCACGCGCACGCACATTGAACCGACGGCTGCCGACCACGACAACTTCCTCTTCGGTTTCAACACCTTCGAGGGCGACGACCAGCCCACTGTCGGCTTCTTCGTGCCCGGTGCCGGCCAGTGTTCCATCAACACTGCCTATCTGAAACTGGAGAAAGACTTCCTCGATGGTGCCAACCATGCCAAGGGCTGGACGCTCGTCGTTGCCCTTGATGAGGACGAGAACATGGGCGTTGAAGACCAGGATGAACCCGTAGTGCCCGCACTTCCTGAAGAAGTAGTGGTCGACGGCATGGTCATGTCAACCGTTACGACCGAGGACCAGGGTGCCTACTACACGCTGCAAGGCGTTCGCGTGGCTCAGCCCACCAAGGGATTCTATATCCACAACGGCAAGAAAGTGATTATTAAATAAGGAATAGGAGGAAAACAACTAATGAAAACATATAGCAAACCTATGATAGAGGTCGTACGCCTGAGCGAAGACCTGCTGCAACTCATTGTCAGTTCCAAGACGGTTGACCAAGGCGACCCCACTCCCGGTAGCGGAAGTGGCAGCCTGGCCAAGCCCAATGTCATCGAGGGTGGCCACTTCGGCGGCAACTCCAACTACTGGGACGACTAAACAAATCCATCAGACAAGGTTTGAAAGGAAAAGAACGATGAGACAAAACGCAATCATCCCCCTGCTGTTCGTCATAGGAGCCATTGCGCTCCTGGCGACAGTTGGCACGAAGCAGGACATGCAGAAAGCTCTTCCGCTGCCTAATGGAGGTGGCGCGTTTACCCTGTGGGGTTTCGACGAAGGCTCCCTCGTGGACGAACTGATTGACAATCTTGGCGAGAACCTCGGGCTGGCCTCCTCGGAGAAGTCCACTTCCTCGCAGTTTGTCTCGTCCTTCATGGACTTCGACTTTGTCTTCAACGTCAAGAACTACCGGGCATTGGACGATGACAACCTCGCCGATGCCGACAACATACGCCGTTAGCCGCCCGGCGACTGACGACGGACACTGAAAGCCGCATCCGCGCTTCCCGTCCTGTCCTTCCCGGCAGGGCGGGGGCGGCTCGCGCGGAAACCAATACAGGCTATATCAGCCACCAATAAAGGGTCTATTACATCGCAATATAGGGTGTGTAATCCGGTAAAACAGGGTCTTTTACTTCCAGCCGGAAGCCCGCCCTGACAGAAAAAAGGGCTTCGGAAGTGGATTACGGGATCGCTCTTTGCCGGCAGGAAACAGACATCGGGCATAGACTTGTCCGACAGTGGGGAAGGGCAGTGCCCCCCAAAGGATGCAACAACTCGGACATACAACTCCGCAAGAATACAAGGAACTTAATAACTATTAGCTTTTTACAAAATGACAAAGAACGTAACATTCAGGACAGTGGCTCTGATGATGGTAGGACTGGCTTGTCTCTTCTCAAGCCTGTCGGCCAATGCCTTCACAGACAACTTCACGGGCGGACGCACCGACTTCCGCGACGAGACCATCTATTTCGCCATCACCACCCGATTCTACGACGGCGACGAAACCAACAACGTACTGTGCTGGGACAACCAGAATGCGCAGATCAGCACGAAGGATCCCTGCTGGCGCGGAGACTTCCAAGGCCTTATCGACAAATTGGATTACATCAAGGCATTGGGATTCACCGCCATCTGGATAACGCCCATCGTACAGAACGCATCCGGCTATGACTATCACGGCTACCACGCCATGGACTTCTCCAAGGTGGACCTCCGCTATGAGAGCCGGAAGGCCTGGGGCGCGTCGAAGGATGTGACTTTCCAGAGTCTGATTGATGCCGCCCACGCCAAAGGATTAAAGATTATCCTCGACGTAGTGCTTCAGCACACGGGCAATTTCGGCGAGAACTACTTCTGCAAGCTCTTCGAGCGCGACCAGAACATCCGCAATCAGGCGAATATCGAAGCCTGTATGCATCCCACTGACCTGTTGGGCGGTGCCAGCTATTGGAAACTCGACCCCAATACGCAGCAATATCCCACGCGTTTCAAGTATCTGAAGAATACCGACGGACAAAATCACGACAATCATAACTACTGGCACCATGTGGCCAATGCATGGAACTGGGATGACCCTTCACGCTGGTGGGGACAGATAGCGGGCGACTGTGTGGATCTGAATACAGAGAATCCGGCCGTTACGGATTATATCGTGAAATGCTATGGGGAGTTCATCAAGATGGGTGTCGACGGATTCCGCATCGACACCTCCGGCCATATTGCCCGTCTGTCGTTCAATGCGGCCTTTATTCCTAAGTTCCTCGCGCTGGGCGAGCAATACAAGAGCAAGCGGCTGAACAACTGCCCCTTCTATATGTTCGGAGAGGTGTGCGCCCGTTTCCAGGGTAGTGCCACCTATCGTGACCAGCCCAACCTTTCGCCTTATTATTATACATGGAAGAGCACCGATGCGCTGGTCAACGAATGGAAGACCTACGATGCCGCATGGTGGGACAAACAGTTTGTCAAGGAAGGAGCCGAGCCGCTCGGCAATATGCTCACCTGCCTGAAAGAGGCCAACACCAAACAGACCTCCAACAATGCCTTGATGCAGAACGGACAGTACCACACGCCTGACTATTCGCAGGCTTCCGGCTTCTACGTCATCGACTTCCCCATGCACTATAGCTTCAACAATGCCGGTCAGGCCATAGGTCTTGCCGGCGACGACAAATACTATAACGATGCCACTTACAATGTCGTTTATGTAGACTCTCACGACTATAGCCCCGGTCCCAACGACGGAATGCGCTTCAATGGCGGCACTGCCCAGTGGGCGGAGAACCTTTCGCTGATGTTCACCTTCCGTGGCATTCCTTGCCTCTACTATGGCAGTGAGGTGGAGTTTATGGCCGGTGCGAAGATTGACAACGGCCCCAACGGCCCGCTCAACCAGACGGGACGAGCCTATTTTGGCGAATACCTCAAGGGCAATGTCACCGCTACGGACTTCGGTACCTACACCGCCAGCGGCAACGTGAATACGACGTTGAACGGCGACCTCAGCCAGCACATTATCCGCCTGAACCAGATCCGGGCCAAGGTGCCGGCACTGCGCAAGGGGCAGTACACCTTCGACGGCTGTCAGGCCAACGGCGGCTATGCCTTCAAACGCCATTATAAGAGTGGCAGCATCAACAGCTATGCCTTGGTATGTATCAATGGTGGTGCCACGTTCACGGGTGTCCTGAACGGAACCTATAAGGAATGTGTGACCGGCGAGACCAAGACCGTCAGCGACGGCAAGCTCACTGCCACCTGCTCGGGCAAGGGAAACCTGCGCGTATGGGTGCTGAACGGTCCTGGAAAGGTGGGCACCGACGGTAAGTTCATCTATGGTTCTTCGTCTGTAGCCAAGGGCGGCAACCCCAAGTTCACCGATACGGGTGCCACCAGATGGTATGGTAAGGAGGATGCCGTGGCTGGCCCCAGCGTGACGCTCAACCCCAATGGCGGCTCTTTCAAAAGTGAGACGCAGACCGTGACAGCTACGCTCAGCGAGACCGCTGCTTCCGGCTGGTATAGGGTTGGCAACGGCAGCAAGGTGAACCTGACCAAGGGCAAGACCGAAAGCTTCACCATCGGCAAGGAGATGAAGTACGGCGAGAGCGTCACCGTGTCGTGGGAAGCTAAGGGAACGGACGGTACGGCCAGCAACGGATCGGCCGTCTTTAAGAAGGTAGACCCCAATGCCACCATCACCGTCTATGTTGCAGCCTCGGTGGCTCCTTATCTCTATGCGTGGACGGAGAAGAACGGAAGCACGACGGAACTCAACGGCGGATGGCCGGGTAAGCAGATGACGGCCACCGAGACCGTCAACGGCGTGAAATACTGGTGCCAGTCGTTCGATGCGGACAACTTCAACGTGATCTTCAATAATGGTGGCGGTGCCCAGACGGGCGACATCACAGGCATAACGACGGACAGCTACTTCACCTACGACGGTGGAACAGGCTACAAGCTCGTCGATGCCGGACAGGGAGGCAGCACGCCCCAGCCTGTGGACAACACCATCCACGCCTACTTCCTCAATACCCCTGGATGGGGCAACGTCATGTGCTGGGCATGGATTGAAGGTGGAGAGAACTTCACCGGCGGTGCATGGCCGGGTGTCGGTTGTACGAAACTCGATGTCCGCGGCGACAATGGCGAGGAAATCTGGGAATGGGTCTACACGGGTTCGTCCATGTCTGTGCCTGCGCAGATTATCTTTAACAATGGAAACGGCGGCAGCGGCAACCAGACTGCAGACATGCCGTTTACCAATGGTGGATTCTACAACTACGACGGCCCCACCACGCGTCCGGCATCCTTCCCCGAACCTATCGTCACGGCACTCGCCACTGCCATGACTCCGGCTGCAAAGCCGCTCCGGGTGTATACGATGCTCGGCGTGCATGTGGCTACGGTGAACAGCATCGGCGACGCGGTGCACAGCCTGCCGCGTGGTGCCTACATCATCAACGGAAAGAAATACATCGTGAAATAATCATCCTTAAACGAAAATATGACAAGAATGAAAAGACAGACAAGCTATCGCAAGAAGGGTTTCTTCGCCCTTCTTGCCTTCATGCTCCTCGCTTTGCAGGCCATAGCACAAAGCCTGCCATCCAAGATCGAGGACGGTGTCATCCTGCATTGCTTCAACTGGAAGTATGCTGACATCAAGGCAGAGCTCAGCAGTATCAAGGCTGCGGGCTTTGTAGCCGTACAGACCTCTCCGGCACAAAGCAACTACACGGGACAAACGAACTGGAACACCCTCTATCGTCCCCGCGACTCAAAGGCAGGACCCAACACCTTGGGTACCAGCAACGACCTGAAGGCTCTCTGCGATGCTGCACATGCACTCGGCATCAAGGTCATCGTAGACGTGGTGGCCAATCACACGGACGGCAGTCTGGAGTGGGTGGCCGACTTCTGGAAGGACACCAGCCTTTATCACGACTTCGGCCTCGGGGCCAACGACGGCAACCGATACAACGTTACGCATGGCAACATCGGCATGCACGACCTCAAGACGGAGGACAGCCGCGTGCAGCAGAAGTTCAAAGCCTATGTGCAGGAACTCAAGACTCTTGGTGTTGACGGCATCCGTTGGGATGCGGCCAAGCACATCGGCCTTCCTTCTGAGGGCGATAACTTCTGGTCGACCGTCATCGACAAGTCCATGTTCAACTATGGTGAAATCCTTAACACCGTGGGTGGCGGTCAGGACGACAAGCTTCTGCCTGAATATATGAACTATATGAGTATCACCGACAGTCCGTTCTGCTCAGACAACATCCTCGGTTCCTTCAAGTCGAACAACGTTCCTTCTTCTTCGGGTAACTATGCGTTCAAGTATAGCACCTCGAAACTTGTCTACTGGGGCGAGAGCCACGACAACTACTGCAATGACGGGGACAAGTCTGACGGTGTCAGCCAGGACAAGATAGACCGTGCCTATGCCATTGCGGCCAGCCACAACGGAATCCCCGCACTTTACTTCTCGCGTCCCAGCGGCAAAGGCTCGCAGGCGCAGGCCGGTGTAAAGGGCAGCACCCACTTCAAGGATAAGGTGGTGGCTGAGGTCAACAAGTTCCACAACGCCATGGCGGGCAAGTCCGACTACTATTCAACCAACGGCAATGCTTGTTCTTCAACGCGTAAGGGCGGTGGTGCCATCATTGTTACCGGCGGCAACGGCGGCAATGTCAGCGTGCCCAACGGCGGTGGCTATGCCGTGCCGGGTACCTATACCGACCGCGTAGGTGGCGGTTCTTTCACCGTGACAGCTACCACCATCAGTGGAAATGTAGGTTCCACGGGTGTCGCCGTGCTTTGGAAAGATGACCAAGGTGGCCAAGGTGACGGTGGAGAACAAGGCGGTGGTGGAGGAGATACGCCCGCTCCGCAGCCCACACTCCCCAGCTGTGCCACGAAGCAGAGCGGCACCTATTGCTATTTCGAGAATACTTCCGGTTGGAGCAGCGTCAGCGTATGGGCTTGGAACGGCTCCGGCGACAACGTTCAAAACCTCTACACGGCGTGGCCCGGTTCTGCCGAGCATCTGAAGAAGGTGGGCACCAACAACGGCAACGACGTATATTTGTGGCAGTACAGTGGCAGTGCACCTGAAAGTATCATCTTCAACGATGGAAAGGCTGACGGCGCAGCACAGACTGACGACCTCTCCTTCATCAATGGCGGCTACTACAATGCCAGCGGCTACGTTGCTACGGTCAGCGACGATGGTCAGGGTGGCAACCAAGGTGGCGGAGAAAACCATGGGGGTACTACAACGGGACTTCCTGCATGTGCCACCTATGTTGACAACGTTCCCTTCTGTTACTTCGAGGGTGCTTGGTCGCCGGTTTATGTATGGGCATGGATGGATGGTCTGGACGGCAGCGATTATCTCGGAACAGCTTGGCCGGGCGTAGCCATCACGCAGGTGGGCACCAACAACGGTAATGGCGTCTTCCAATGGATTTCTTCCAACAGCCAGATGCCTGACTATGTCATCTTCAACAACGGCAGTGGCGGTGAAGGCAATCAGACCGAAAACCTGGCATTCACCAACGGAGGTTATTACAACCAGAGTGGTGCACTCGTCGGAACGGTTACCAAGAGCACAGAACCGACCCCTGGTCCTGAGCCCGACCCGGTTGCTTCTATTCAGGCTCTGGCTACCGTTACCTATGCTCCGGTCAATGTATACAGCTTCGATGGCCGTCTTGTACGGCGCAACGCTGATGCAGCTACGGCAATCAGCGGGCTGGAGAAAGGCTTGTACATCGTCAATGGCAAGAAGGTTGTTGTGCGGTAGAGGCACCTTCTCCTATTAACGGCAACAGGCGAAACCTGCTCACGCGGGCTTCGCCTGTCTTCCTTAACTACAATGAAAATGATTATTCCTGAAAATATAGCAATTATCGAAAGCATTAATCATCCCAAAGAGATGCCGTTGAATGGTTGAACTTGGCGCAGTCGTCGATGTAGTCATCATCGCCGGGTTCACCTTCTCTGATGATGAACGGTCCACCGCCCTGTCCCAGGTTATGGGTGGAGGCTCTGGTGAGCCCCCTGTTCTTGTTTTCCATTAAATCCTGAAGGACAATCTCTTCTATTGTGGGTTTTATATAAGTTGTTTTCATATCTGCTTTTCTCCTTACTTAACAATTGTTTTCTTTCCGTTTACAACATAGATGCCCTTGGGCAGCCCTTCGAGACTGGTGCCGTTGGTGCGTACCTGCTGGCCGCTGAGCGTGTAGACACCGTTCTGCTGACGGGCGGGTGCGCCTTCGAAGTGGATGTCAGCGATAGAAGTGGCCACGCCGTTGAAGCTCATAAAGGTGATACCCTTGGCAGGTTCGATACTTTCCGGCTGTTCGTTTTCGCAATTGATGTAGCCGCGCAGAGCTTTGCGGAACTTGCCAGCCTTGGTCAGATACTTCACGACTCCGTAGTAGTTGCCATCTTGTTCGGCTACTTCATTGCTAACATAGTAAGAGTAGGCGGGCACTTCAGCATCTTGCTGATAGGTAGCCTTGAAGCTATAGGTGTAGCTTCCTTCTTCTACGGGGCAGTTCTCAACCACCTTGCCATTACCCGTCTTATGTGTGTCGTTGTCAACCGCTACGGCAGCAGGTGTGCTGCTACGCAGGTCGAGCAGGTAGGCCGTTGCGCGGTTCTTCGGACGGATGATGAACGGCTCACCGGCATTCACCGTTGTAGCTGTGCTAAAGTTCAGCGTCTTCTCTTCGCGACCGGCAAAGTGATAGATTTCCGTTCCCTCTCCGAAGGTTTCGGTCACCTCGGTAGCTGTAAGGCTGACGGGGAGAACCAGCGTGTAGTACGGTTCAGCGTTGTCATCCTCGTTTTCAGGCTTGCTGAAGTCGCGGTAGAGCGTCAGGAAGGTATAATTGTTCTCACTCGTCTGGTTGGCGTAGGCAGGATTGGTCTTATTCACATTATTCACACCTGTGTTACCCAGCGTTGCTGTTGCTGAATAGTCCTCGGTGAGGGCGCGGTGGTATACACCCTGTACGCTGTGGCAGTCGCCCCAACCCTTGTCGGCACCGATGTTACCCTTTGCGCGGGAATAGAGGTCAACGAGAGAACTTGTACCCAGATTGGCGTTGGTGTCGGTGTATTCATTAGAAACGTACACGTTGATATTTTCCAGTTTTGCCTGATAGAACAAGTTGCTTGACCACTGGTTGCCTTGATTCGTATTGATGAAGTATCCGAGGAGCTTTTCGGGCAGCCAATAGATCTTGGTGAGCTGCTGGCAGCCGCTGAATACGTCGGCGTTGGCCACATTTACTACAGAGTGGGGGATGATGATGGTCTGTGCGCTCGTTGCGTGGAAGCATCCTGCCTCCAAAGTGTGGACACCCTGAGGAACCTTGATTTCCTGTACCTTGTTCGTATAAGCAAAAGCCTCTGCTGCAATCACCTTTGTGTCAGGACTGATTTTCGGTTTAGCATTGTCCAAACCGGCGGGGAAGAGGTACAGTGTCTTTTCATTATTGTTGTTCAAACCATAGATAATACCGTCTTCCTTTGTAAAGTTGGTGTTGCTACCGAGTTCTACATCGCTCAGGTTTTCGCAGAACTGGAAAGGGGCATCACCGAAGGTAATCAGGTTGGCGGGCAGGGTAATCGTAGTCAGACCCGTACAGTTGGCGAAGGTGTGGGTTCCGAAGGTCGTGATGTTGTCGGGCAGTGTTACCGTAGTGATTTTGTCACAGTCGCGGAAGCACGACGGACCCAGTTCAGTCAGCGTAGAAGGCCAGTTGTTCAGAACCGTATTCAGTTGTTCCTGAGTCATACCTTCGGGTACACGAGCCAGTGTTTTAATCTCGGGGCTTTCACCATTCTTATATAAGATACCATCCTTGGTGGTGTATTCGTTGGCACCGGCATTCTGTCCGCCGCTGAAGGTGGTCAGTTTTTTTGCACCGTCGAAAGCTTGTTCATTGACGTTAGCCAGGTCGTTGTTGATGACAATCTCTGTAATCTGGCTTTCAGGGAAGGCAAACCGCTCTATGGTCGTGATGTTGTCAGAGAGAGTCAGTTTGGTAAGCTTGCTACCTTGGAAGGCATTTTCCTTAATCGTGGTCACGTTGGCGAAGCCGTTTGTCAAGAATCTGTCACCTGTCAAACCCGATGGACAACGAATCAAATCGTGCCGATCTTTGCTCAATAAGAATCCGTCAATGGCTGAGAAGGAATTGTTGCTTGCCGGTACGACAAACTCTATAAGCTTCGGGCAGTTTGAGGTGGCGGATACGGCTATGGAAGCAACGCTCGATCCCAATTTGAAGGTTTTCAGCTCAGCGCAATTCTCAAAGGCATCATTCTGGATTTCTACAACTCCTTCGGGAATAACAACATCAACCAGATAATCACAGTTTTGGAAGGCGTTGTGGTAAATGGTACCCAGCGCCGTGTTGGATGATGAAACAGGGAAATACTCAATGCCACTGTTCTGGAAGGCATTAGCTCCGATCTTTGTCGTGTTGTCGCTTAATGATGCGGTGGCAATGGCAGCTGTATTTTGGAAGGCATAATCGCTAACCTCCGTACAGTCAGGGAACGACAGTGAAACCTTAGCACCTGCGCGGTTGTCTGTATTACTGAAGGCGAAGGCAAAAGCCGCATCGCCAATCTTGGTAACACCCGGGAATGTATTGGTATTACTTCCAACGGTGAGTTCAACAAGATTGTTACAACCTCTGAAAGCGTTATTCGGGATTTCGGGTGTGAGAGCACCGTCAGGAAGAACAATCTTGGAGAGGTAGTCCCATCCGTTGAACATGCCTTCTGTTACCTTCAGACCCGTTGCGGAAGACAAGTCAATGCCGGCAACTTTCTGCCAGTCAGACTTGCTTTTGAGGGTAGCCACGTCGGCTGCCGTAAAAGTACCGCTTGTTACGTTGATGACCAGGTTCACACCAGTAGTAGGAACTTGGGCTGGCTCATTTGCAAGAGCTGCTTCAATAGCAGCTGCAAACGTTTCGGAACCTGTAAAATTAACCGTTACATCATGCAAATTTGCTACCGGTGTCACGCCTATGGCGGCCATCTTGTTGGTCGTCATCAGCAATACCGATACTAATAAAATTAAAAGTTTCTTCATTGTTAGTTACTGATTTTTACGTTGTCTTTTTGTATTTCTCTCTTTTTCGTTATCGTCCGATGTGTCGCTGATATTGTATATATTATAATATGGTGCGTGTCGGAACAATGTGTTGTTTTCAGTTGTCGGAGTAGCCCGACTTTTTCGGATGCAAAATTATAATGAGAAAAGCAACACTCCCAGCCCGTCAAGGTTGAAAAGTGGACATTTTAGACTACGCAATTTCCTTAAAACATTAGGAAACAGAAACTTAGCGAAATTGAGAAAATAATAAAATGTGGACGCACACAGCCTAAAATTCTATCTTGATTCATGTCGTTTTTGTGCCAGAAGGCATAGCTGCTCCAGTGATAAGTGGAGTTATTCTCTCACAGATGGTCATGCAGATTTTGCAGATTTTGCAGATTTTTATTCTGGTTCATCCGACATTTCGAGTGATATAATGAAGAGATAATGAAGAAAACCGCTG
>CAMHEA010000051.1 GCA_946184025.1 uncultured Prevotella sp. | reverse complement strand
ACATGCGCGTGATCCTGATCATGATTGCCGACCGTGTGAACCTGATGCGCCAGATTCGTGACACAGACGAACTGGATGCCCAAAGGCGGGCAGCTGAGGAAGCTTCCTACCTTTATGCACCTCTTGCCCATAAGCTGGGACTCTACAAACTAAAGAGTGAACTCGAGGATTTGTCGCTAAAATATCTGGAGCATGATGCGTACTACATGATCAAGGAGAAGCTGAACGCGACCAAACAGGCACGCGACGCGTATATCAAACGCTTCATCGGACCTATCGAAGAACGGTTGCAGGAGGCCGGCCTGCACTTCCACATGAAGGGAAGGACGAAGAGCATCCATTCCATCTGGCAGAAGATGAAGAAGCAGAAATGCGGATTCGAAGGCATCTACGACTTGTTTGCCATCCGTATCATCATAGACACGCCGGAAGACCTTTCTACCCTATCGGAAACTGAGATGAGAAAATTGAAGGAACGGGAGAAGATGCAGTGTTGGCAAGTCTTTTCCATCGTGACTTATATGTACACTCACAATCCGAAACGACTGCGCGACTGGCTGAGTGTGCCTAAGTCGAACGGTTATGAGAGTCTGCATGCAACGGTGCTCGGTCCCGAACAGAAATGGGTGGAGGTGCAGATCAGGACGGAGCGCATGGACGAAATCGCCGAGCACGGCCTTGCTGCACACTGGCGATACAAGGGAGTGAAGAGCAGCGAAGACGGTGCCGATGAGTGGCTGGCCAACATCCGTGCTGCGCTGGAGGCTGGTGACGACTGGCAGATGATGGACTCCTTCAAGACGAGTCTCTACGATGACGAGGTGTTTGTCTTCACGCCAAAGGGCGACCTGCTTCGTTTCCCGAAGGGTGCCACGATCCTTGACTTTGCCTACCACATTCACTCGAAAATCGGCAATAAATGCGTGGGCGGAAAAGTAAACGGCCGTAACGTGACTTTCCGCTATCAGCTGGTCAGCGGCGACACCGTAGAAGTGCTCACTTCAAACAACCAGACCCCCAAGCGGGAGTGGCTCAACATCGTGAAAAGTTCACGGGCGAAATCAAAGATACGCCTGGCCCTGAAGGAATCGCAGGCAAAAGTAGGTCTGTATGCCAAAGAGTTGCTGGAACGTCGTTTCAAGAACAAGAAGCTGGAGATGGAGGAATCAGTGATGATGCACCTCATCAAGAAGATGGGCTTCAAGGAAGTGAGCGACTTCTACAAGCAGATTGCCGAAGGAAAGCTGGATGCCAACGAGGTAATTGAACGTTACATCGAAGTGCGCGATCACGACCAGAACCTGAATCCGCAACGTCCTACACAGAGTGCTGAAGAGTTTGAGTACGCCAATCCCGACGAACTCATCGGACGAAACAATGACGACGTGCTGGTCATCGACCGCAACTTGAAAGGCATTGAGTTTACGCTTTCGAAATGCTGCCACCCCATTTACGGCGATCCTGTGTTCGGATTCGTCACCGTCAACGGCGGCATCAAGATTCACCGGACAGACTGTCCCAATGCTCCGGAACTGCGCAAGCGCTTCGGCTATCGCATTGTCAAAGCCCGCTGGAGCGGGAAAGGCTCCTCGCAGTATTCCATCACGCTACGCGTCATCGGCAATGACGACATCGGCATTGTCAGTAACATTACCAATGTGATTTCCAAGGAAGAGAAACTCGTGATGAGAAGCATCAACATCGACTCTCACGACGGGCTCTTCTCTGGCAACATTGAAGTGCTGCTCGACGACAACTCCAAGCTGGAAAGGCTCATCAAACGGCTCCGGACTATCAAGGGAGTAAAGCAGGTAAGCCGCTTATAAGATTCCCCGAAGCTGTTTATGAGAGGCCATGGAGCTTTTTCGGGAAAGTAATATGCCCTATATTACAGAGTAAAAGACCCTATATTAGTTGGCAATAAAGGCTGAATTGCTGCGTAATATAGGGTCTTTTACTTTCCTGCCATAGGAAAGAAGGGTCAGAACTGAAAGTAGATAAAGGGCTGAACGTCGCTGGTTTTTACCTGAATGACCATATAGATGACCACCAACAACAGGAAAGAACACAACAGGACGCCGCCCCGTCGCATGACGGATATCATTTGTTCCTGCCACGAATCGGGCAGGAAATGGGTGACAAAGGCAAACCCTATCATCAGAAAGACGTAGCGATAGGCCACAAATACTTGCGGAAGCACCTCGGGATTGAACTTACAGACCATCTGATTCAACATAAACCAAGCCACATTCAAATCCTGATTGCGGAACAACAGCCATGTCAGACTGAGGAGTTGAAAGGTCAGGAATACAGCCACGACACGTCGCCAGCTATGCGGATGATAGTGGCGGTCATGGCGCAGGATTCCCTGCGAATAGAACTTATGTATGCAAACCAGCAGTCCGTGGGTGGCTCCCCACACCACATAATTGATATTGGCACCATGCCAAAGGCCGCACAGCGTCATGGCCAGTAGTTGATTAAGATACATCCGGAGCTTGCCGTGCCGGTTTCCGCCTAAGGAAATGTAGACGTAATCGCGTATCCAAGACGACAAGGAGATATGCCACCGCCGCCAGAAGTCGGTCATGGAGTCAGCCTTGAAAGGAGCATCGAAGTTCATGGGGAACTTGAATCCCAGCAGGAGGGCAATACCGATGGCCATGTCGCTATAGCCAGAGAAGTCGCAATAGATCTGTACGCCATAGCCATAAAGCCCCAGCAGGATCTCACCACCCGAAAACAGTGAGGGATTCTCAAATACCCGGTCGACAAAGTTCAGACTGATATAGTCGCTGATGACGGCTTTCTTGAAGAGTCCGACCGTGACGAAGTAGACACCCCGGGCAAACATGTCGGAAGAAATATGCAGGGGCTGACGTATCTGTGGGACAAAGTCGCAGGCTCTGACAATGGGGCCGGCCACAAGCTGGGGAAAGAAGGACACATAGAAGGCATAGTCGAGCAGAGATGGCAGCGGCTGGAGTTTGCCACGATAGATGTCTATGGTATAGCTCAGGCTCTGGAAGGTGAAGAAGCTGATGCCAACGGGTAAGAAAATGTCCCATGGCTGGAAGTTGGCATGGATGGCCTGCGCTATCATTCCGGCAAAGAAATTGGTGTATTTGAAATAGGCCAACAGCCCCAAGTCTGTCAACAGACTACAAGTAATCAACAGTTTGGAAAGCAACGGTCTATCCCTGTGCTGGGCTATGGCTCGCGCCAAGTAGTAGTCGCTGACAGTGACGATGCCAAGCAGAAAGAAGTAGGTGCCGGAACTTTTGTAGTAGAAGTAGTAGGAAAAAAGTGTGACGAACAACAAACGTGCCGTGAGCTTCTTACGGAGCAACATGTAGCCGAACGCGAAGAAGAGAAACAGCACAAGAAAGAATCCCGATGAGAAGATCATGGGCTCCTCGGGGTTGTATTTCATAAGTTCAAGCAAATGATTGATGATTTCCATGTTTTCTCCTTTGCCTTATTTTATGGTTTGCAAACCTTTTTGTGACTGATGTCTCCGCTTTCCTTCCACAAACGATTCATAGATATGACGGGCTATTTCCTTTCCGCCTTTCGGCTTCAGATGGATGTAATCCTTCGATGCAAGGTTCTGGTTGACAAGCTTTCCCATGGAACCACGCCCGCCCATCGCATGGAAGAGACTGTAGAAACCCGTTCCGCAGGATTTGGCAAGTTGCCGCTGGGCTTCCACCAAAGACTCTATGCCGTCCATCGTACCGATACTGTTGCCCCGTCGGGCTCCACGGTCAGGTGCTCCAAGGATTAGGAGGCTGGTCTGAGGAAAACATTTCTGGTAATGTGCAATCACTTTGCGCATATTACGCATGTACCATTTCAGATCGTCGGGCTTCGGATGCTCAGAAATGGCATTCACGCCATATTCAAAAATAATGAGGTCATAGGGGCGGAGACGCGAAAATTCAGTCAGCGTCTGCGTTGGAATGTGTGCCAGCGTAATGCCGGATGAACCTCGCATACTGAAATTATCTATGACAATGCCCTCCCCGCTTTCATGAGCAACGCCGAACAAGGTAGGCCTGCCGGATTGAATGGTATAGGAAACGTCTCCTGTCATAACAGGAGTCTCAATGGCTTGAACGTGTTCCGATGCTGCTATCGGCCTGATTTGAGTGTTTGCGCCTGTTTGGATACGGATGGTTGCAGGTGCGGATGACCGCAGGTAAAGTGTCGACCATTGCCAGGTAGCAGCGTGTGGATATACTGTCTTAGCCGTAAAACGGGTCGTTGCCTGCGGTGCTGCAAGGTAATAATGCTCCGAAAGGCCGGCCATTGTCGCCTGATAGTCATTGCGCCGCATCACCAAATGCTCCGTAAGACCAGAAAAATGATTGCCGATTGTCGGGCTAAGTGAAGTCAGTTCACTGCCGGCATTGACCCACCCCACTCCATTACCGCCATATCGGGCTTGCAACATTTCCCGCAAGTCTGCCACAAGCATATCGCTTTCAATGAAAGAGTCGCCATAGAAAGCAATGCGTACTGGCCTTCCCAATGGCCGACGGCTTTCCAAAGAGTCCAGACAGGCATAGAAATGTTCCATGCCACAACCCTTCCCTTGAGAAAAATCATATATAGGTTCCACGCCCTTTGGCCATGACAAATCCGTATCCGATGCACTTTGTAAACGGTTTGTTGCATCATTCCTGGTCGTACCCATGCCTTTTCGGGGAGCTACAGAAGGGATGACACTCCACATTCCGGCATCCTTCCTTTCACCGCTGTCGGTTATGTCACTGAGAATATTCACTGGGCGTAAGGCAACGTCGCCAATGCTGACAATCGGCAACAAATGCATGAGCAGTAAAACCAACACCACTAATGCTACAAATATGAACGTTCTGTCCGTATGATCCTTCATTACTTGCCCTTTGTGGATATCCCTTTAATCATAAACGCCTATTCTTTGCTCTCCAAAAGTAAGTCTATCCGCCTTACACCTTTTGTCGTACAGATGCCGCGTAAGAAGGAAAAAAGAATGCAACGGAAAAGTTCTTCAATGGGATATTGTTTGTACAGAAAGTTGTTCATCATATAAAGCGTGGTCATATCGAACATCTTCTGTATGATTTCATAGTTCACATCATCACGGAAAAACCCCTCGGCGACTCCTCTTTTCATAAAATCCATCGTCTGTTTACGATGTTCTTCACGCCGACTGTGCAGGTATTCCAGCAGTTGGGGATACATTTGCAATTCCTCAAAGAACAGCGGGTTGACTTCCTTCACTTCAAGTATCAGCATCCGATATACTTCCACGACGATATCAATAACATTCGACTTCTGTCGGGTTGATTCCACCAGTCGGTTATGATGTTGTTCCTCATGCATCTTTACGACTTCACAAAGTAGATCTTCCTTGTTTCCATAGATTTCATAAAGCGTTCTCTTCGACATGGAAAGGCTACTTGCAATGTCATCCATCTTCACTGACTTGATGCCATGCTGATGAAACAAGCGTGTGGCCGCATCCATGATGCGGTCTTTCATCTGTTTTCGCTGTATGGAAGTATCGTGCTTCATTTCTACAAAAGTATCATGGATGGCAAAATTACAAAAAACTTTCCAAAGCCGGCATAACTTTCCTGCTTTTTTTGCGACACGCTCGTTTTCTTCACGACCAATAGGAAAAACCAAGCGTGTTGGGAAGAGATGACAGATGGCAATATTTCCTTCCTTTCTCCCTTTCCGTATGCTTTCAGGGAAAGTGTCATTTCCAGATGGCAGAAAGTTCAGCAGAGTGGAAGCAGAACTTCAAAAGGTATAAAAATCAACGATTCTGAAGAACAAATTGACATGAATCTTGCTCGCTTCATTGATTTTTAGTACCTTTGCACAATCATTTGAGAAATGTGCAGAAGCATAATACAATATTATAATAAGTAGATTATGGTGAAGATTACAAAAGAGGCCGCACTGGAATACCATGCCAGTGGACGACCAGGAAAGATTGAGGTGAAACCGACAAAGCCGTACCATACCCAAACAGACTTGTCGCTGGCCTATTCGCCGGGCGTGGCTTTCCCCTGTCTGGAAATCCAACAGACTCCTGACGATGTCTACAAATACACCGACAAGGGCAATCTTGTTGCTGTAATATCCAACGGCACAGCTGTGCTGGGCCTTGGTGACATCGGTGCTATGAGTGGCAAGCCGGTCATGGAAGGCAAAGGACTGCTTTTTAAAATTTACGGTGGCATTGATGTATTCGACATTGAGGTCGACGAAAAAGATCCGGACAAGTTCTGCGAAGCTGTAGAGAAGATTGCACCATCATTTGGTGGTATCAACTTGGAGGACATCAAGGCTCCCGAATGCTTTGCTATTGAAGAACGGCTGAAGCGCACGCTTGACATCCCTGTCATGCACGACGACCAGCACGGTACTGCCATCATCTCCGCCGCAGGTCTGAAAAACGCCTTAGAGGTGGCCGGCAAAGACATTACTAAGGTACGCATCGTTGTCAACGGAGCTGGTGCTGCAGCCATCTCATGTACGAAACTCTATGTGGCCTTGGGAGCTCGCAAGGAGAATATCGTAATGCTCGACTCCAAGGGAGTCATTACTTCCGACCGCGAACGGCTGACACCGCAGAAAGCACTCTTTGCAACCGACCGTCGCGATGTCCATACACTGGAAGAGGCCATCAAAGGTGCCGATGTCTTTGTAGGTCTCTCGAAAGGCAACGTACTTTCACAGGACATGGTACGTTCCATGGCCGACAATCCCATCGTCTTTGCACTGGCTAATCCTGTACCGGAAATCTCCTACGAAGACGCCATGGCTGCACGTCCAGACGTATTGATGTCGACCGGACGCAGCGACTACCCCAACCAGATCAACAACGTTATTGGATTCCCTTATATCTTCCGCGGAGCTCTTGATGTGCATGCACGCGCCATCAACGAAGAAATGAAGATGGCCGCAGTATTGGCGATTGCCGACTTGGCTAAGAAACCCGTACCAGAAGTAGTCAACCAGGTCTACCATGTTAACGACCTTACCTTTGGCCGACAATATTTCATTCCGAAGCCCGTAGACCCACGGCTCATCACGGAAGTGAGTGCCGCCGTGGCCAAGGCTGCCATAGATAGCGGTGTAGCCCGTAAGGAAATCACTGACTGGGAAGCTTATAAGGAAAACCTCAAGCAACTCCTCGGTCAGGAAACCAAGCTCACCCGGAACCTCCATGCGGCAGCCAAACGCCATCCGCAGCGCGTCGTCTTTGCCGAAGGAGGCCACCAAACCATGATGAAAGCAGCCGTACAAGCCAAGCAAGAAGGCATCTGCCAACCCATTCTTCTGGGCAATCCCGATCGTCTGCACCGTATGGCTGACCGTCTGAAGCTAGACTTAACGGACATACAGATTATCGACATGCGTGCCGATCAGGAACAAGGCCGCCGCGCAACCTATGCCAAGCACTTGGCAGAGAAGCGTGCCCGTCAGGGCTACACCTTCCAGGAAGCCTACGACAAGATGTACGAGCGCAACTACTTCGGTATGATGATGGTGGAACATGGCGATGCTGATGCCTTCATCACAGGTCTGTACACCAAGTATTCCAACACCATCAAGGTGGCAAAGGAAGTCATCGGCATTCGTCCGGACTACTCCACTTTTGCCACCATGCACATCTTGAACACTCAAAAAGGTACGTTCTATTTGGCCGATACGCTCATCAACCGTCACCCGGAGAAGAACACGCTGGTAGATATAGCCAAGCTGGCAGCGCAGAGTGTACGCTTCTTCAACGAAGAGCCACGTATTGCCATGATTTCCTACTCCAACTTCGGCACTGACGAAGCCGGTTCCCCGGTAAAGGTGCATGAAGCTGTGGCCGAGATGCAACGCCTCTATCCCGATTTGGCCATTGACGGCGAGATGCAGGTGAACTTTGCCATGAATAAGGAACTGCGCGACGACAAGTATCCATTCAATAAACTGAAAGGACTCGATGTCAATACGCTCGTGTTCCCCAATATGTCAGCAGCTAACGGAAGCTACAAGCTCCTACAGGCATTGGATCCTGATATTGAGATCATAGGTCCTATACAGATGGGACTGAACAAACCCATCCACTTCACAGACTTCGAATGCTCCGTGCGCGATGTCGTAAACATCACCGCCGTAGCTGTCATTGATGCCTATGTGGACAAACTTCTGAAAGCCAGAGAAGCATAGGCCAAGATTATTCCGATTTCCCAGGCGGGGCTTTCTGTCTTCAGACGGAAGCCCCGTTTCCCTTTTCGAGCCCCATCCTGTATCCAGAACCTCCTGCAAAAAAGTCACAGACACAACAGAGAAAAGCCATTTGCCCACTCCAATAAAAGAGTCTGCTTGCGGCAATATAGGCTGTATTACTAAATCATATAGGGTATTTTACAAACTAATATGGGCTGTATTACTGAGTAATAAAGCCCATATTACCTCACGAGGCTGTATCACAAGCAAGATGAAACGGAATGCAATAAGGCCTGAAAAGGCTTATATTGGAATACACCTGCTGTTCGTTCTAATGAGTAATGACCGACTTGGGATTATACAAGTCCATATATACCGGTCGGCATTTTACGCTTCAGCACTTCCAGTTCAAATTCTTTTCCTACCACGATTCCATAGGAACGGAGGGTCGCTTCCACACTCTTTCTGGCCAGTTCGGGATGGTTGTTCTCCTCACTGAGATGGCAAAGCCACACATGACGCAAAGAAGCAGACGCATTCTCGGCAATAGCCGTAGCGCAGTCGAGGTTGCTCAGATGACCGCTGGGACTGGCTATGCGCACTTTCAGATGCTGAGGATAAGGACCTTCTGCCAACATTTCCACATCATAGTTGGCTTCAATGACCAGATAGTTGGCCCGCTGGATATACTGCTTGATTTCTTCAGTAACATGGCCGCAGTCAGTCACGATGACGAATACCACACCTTGGCATTCAACCTGAAAGCCGATGTTCTCCACACTGTCGTGAGGAACCGCAAAGGATGTAACCCGGAAGTCACCGAGCTGCATAGTTTCCCCCTTTTCAATGATACGCCGGAAAGGAGTGTCTATCTTTTTCTTCACACACCAGTTTTGAAAAATGCCCTGATGAACATTCCCTGTGGTATAGACCGGTATGCCCAGATCATGGCTCAGCGAACCGACAGACTTCACATGATCGGCATGGTCATGCGTAATCAATATGTTGTGGACATCTGTTAATTTCAATCCATAGTCATGGAAATACTTCTTCAGCGTCCGGACACCTACGCCACAATCAATCATCAGACCGTCGGTTTCCGTACACAAAAAGTAGCAGTTTCCACTGCTACCGCTACCAATTGACAAGAATTTCAACATTTTTCGGTTACTTTACTATCTGTGCAAAGGTAACAACTATTTTGGATTCTCACAAATTTAAAGGTTTACATTTTTCGCGAAAGGTAGAAAAATGATGGATTTATGAGAAATGGTTGATTGAGACAGAAGCTTGCACTTATATCAGAATGGCATTCCCACTGCAAAATGGAAAGCAAAGTCGCGGCTGAATTTTGGATGCAGCAGAGGGAAATGCTCCTTGGAGGAGTCATAAACCGGAGATACGCCCTTCATGCCCATGTCCAGTCGGAGTATGAAATAATCAAAGTTCAACCGTAATCCCAAACCATAGGAAGCTGCCAACTGACGATAGAATTCATCAAACTTGAATTGTCCGCCAGGTTGTTCACCGTATGCTCGGATAGTCCAAATGTTGCCGGCATCGACAAAAGCTGCACCACTGAACTTCCAGAACAATTTGGAACGATATTCCAAATTCAGGTCCAGCTTCACGTCGCCAGTCTGGTTGATGAAGTCTATACGCCCGTCAGTTCCCCTGAAGCTTCCCGGACCTAATTCCCTGACACTCCATCCGCGCACGGAGTTGGCTCCGCCTGAGAAGTAGCGTTTCTCAAACGGCAGGACATTGCTGTTTCCATAGGGATAGGCAACGCCCAGTCCTCCATGCATGACGAGTTGGTTATTCTTGTCAATCCTGAATATTTTCGTATAGGAGAAATCGAGTTTGGCATATTGCGCATAAGCAATGTTAAACAAAGTGTATTGATTCTGATCATTACGCTTGAAGGCCATTGCCCCAGACAAGGCACGCAACACATTGCCAGAAGTCTCTACGTTGGCTCTCACGGCGTGTGTGGCATCGCTATAGCTGATGCCAAAACCGATTTTGGTAATCAACAGATCTTCATAGTTATACCGCAGTATGGCATTCCGGCTCGATGCGATGTCGATATAGTCTCGCTTGAATGTGGAAGAAATCCAAGGCATGTAGACATAATCCAGGTCAAGCAGATCAAAATTATAGGCTGTACGCTTCGAAGCCGTCGTCCAGCGGTAACGCCATGTTGCAGTGAACACGCGCCGATGGAATTCCGGACGGTTCTGCAGGTTCCAGCTTAAAGCCAACTCTGACGAGGCCGTACTCCTCCGGGTAAAATTCCGGGAGAGAAAAGGAGCTACAAAACGCGGAAACTGCAATTTTCCTTCGATGTTATATTCTTCGTAGTCGTGGTTCTCATATCCTTCCAATCCCGTGATGGCTTCAAATGCAGCCCGGAATTGTATAGACAACAGTTCAGAGCCACGGAACAGATTGCGGTTCTGGTAGGTCAATGATGCCGCTGCGCCCAAATCGCCGGCCGTATTGGTTCCTTCTGGCAAGAAAGAGATCGTGTTCGGTTTGTTTGGGAGCACCTGAATGTGACAGTCCAACCAACGGTCACTGACGTTTCCATAGTCTATCAGGGAATCGGCTACTTCCGTAAAGCGGATGTTTGTATAGCGAATGGCTCCCAACCGACCAAACTTATTATAGGTGTTCTGCAAATCGGAGACACTGAAATACTTCCCCTGCTCTATAGCCGTAGTGTTTTCAAGAATCTTTTTGCGCAAAGGCAATTTTTCTCCATTCCCTGTATAAATTACGTTTCGTATCCTATACCGTGGATGCAGGACCTCAGCCGCATCAGTTTCGGAATTATAGCGCATAAGATGCATGGTCACATCAATCTGCTTTTCAGCCGATGCGGAGTCGGCAGAGAAGTCTATATATTCTTTGTGAAAGCGATAGAAACCGCTGTCGTTCAGCAATTTTGCCACGCGCTTGCGTTCCGTATCAAGTCCATTTACGGTGAAAACCTTATTCGGCTCAGACACTTTCTGTTCACGAATAAAAGGTGCCAGGACCGAAGCGATGCGTGCATCTTGAATATCATAGTTGAAATGGCGGATGGCATAAGGCTCTCCCGGATGCAACATGTACACGGCCAGCAGCTTCTTACCCCTCTTATAGGTGTCCAGCGAAACGGTGGCATCCATGTATCCCATGTTGTGCATGGCCATTTGCAGGTCTTCACACGACAAACGTGCCTGCAAGGTGTCATAGAGCACCGGCTCTTCGCCCATGTTTCTCAACGTGCGATTGATCCATTTGGTTGTATCGGCTCCTGACATGGCATACGTTCCCAAGGGAATCTTGAATACAGAAAACCACTTGCTGTTTCCCTTTTGACGGATATAAGGCTCCAGCTGTGCCGCGTCGAATCCCTTGATGTCTGATTTTACCACTACCCGATCCAGCATATACTCGCCGTCGGGTATATACTTAGATGCACTGCAAGCCGCAAACAACAGGACCAGGAGTACAACCAACAGATGATGATACTTGAAAAACATCGTTGCAAAGGTACGAAAAAATCGAATAAGCAAGCAACAAACGGCTGGATTCATTTGTCCAATCGTAAGTTTTTTATGAAACAGGCGGATGAAAATGCCACATCTTCCGCTTTTTTCAAGCATGCATATATCCACACGGCATCCCATCCTTTGCAAATGGAAACGTCCGAATCGGACCACCAAACGCACAAGATGGCATCCGGATTCTGTGCATCAGTATCGTTTCAAGATTTTACCGATAGCCTTGTCCAATCGTTCTGACGGTTCAATGATGTTATAGTCCTCCCAGAAATCGGGATCACGGAAAAAGTTTACTTGGTCATAGAACGCCTCATGAGTGTCAAACGAAGCATGTCCGGAAATGGGGTGCGCATGATCGGAACTCCGTCCCGTAACAACCATCTCGCAAGTGGCCGTAAAGGAAGTAGCCAAGAGACGTTTCTTCCAATCACAGTTAAAGCGGAAGACGTTCCGGATATAGCTAATGCGTGTTATACTATCTGCATCTGTCTGATAATCAATCGTACATGAGAGTTCTTTCGGCTTAAACTTCACCCCGAAAGGCTTCCTGATAAGCATGTAGCTGGTGGCCTTTTCCCGATTGTGCATGTCGAGGGTCAGCTCTGCGCGGGTAAAAGCCAATGTCTCACAATCAATATATAACTTTCCAAAAAACAAAGGATAGGGTTTCTCCCATCGTGGAGCAATCTCAACGACAAACTGTTGACGGTCGCCAATCGTAGTCGGGACACCCATGGAAAAAGAATAGGCATCCAACTCTTCTGCATTCAGAAGGAAATCGGTATTCTTCACCACGTCAAGCTGGATGGGCTGAACCGGCCCTCCCATCACCTTCACTCCCAGCGTATCACTTTGCCGGCTACTCACCAATCGCCTTCCTTTACGGATAGCGACACGATCTCTGGCTGTGCTCCGGTCATATCCCGTCTTATACATGTCCACCACTCCTTCTGCCACATAGATATAATGCTGCCGCTTCATGGCCGTTTCCCGATAGAAGCATTCATAGGATTCGGGCTGGGTGCTGTAGTTTTTCGGGATTTTCTTAATGGCAATGTTCGCTAACTGACGTGGCTCGTTCAACTTGACCACCACCTCTTTCAAGGCCACATTCGCTGGTTTAAGCCTGACGGAAACAGGTGTTCCATGAACATGCACGCCGATTCTTTGTGACTGATAGCCCAGATGCGTCACCACGATGGCTACCGAGGCATCGCTGGTTTTCAAGACAAAAACCCCGTCATCGTTCGTAACGACAGACTCTCCGCCCCGCTCAGCCCTCACGTTGGCCATAGGCACAGGCCGACCAGTATATTCATCCGTGACGATACCGCTGACAAGCACTTTCTGTGCCAGCGTTATCTGCATGAGAAACATTGACAAGCATAATAGGAAACTTCTTTTTATCATGCCATTCCGTTTTTAGTTCGACATGACAAAGATAAAGAAAGATTCTGAATAATGGCTTCTTCCTATGGAAATTAACGTTCTTTTGAAAAAGATTCCTCTCATCTTGACTACCAAAAAGTCTTCATGTGCATACCTCAAATCCGTTTTCACGAATCCTCTGAGGCTCAGTCAGTTACGAACGAGGCTTAGGCGCGAGAATTTT
>CAMHEA010000050.1 GCA_946184025.1 uncultured Prevotella sp. | reverse complement strand
AATTTATTTTTTGAGAATTAATAAATTAAAAATTCTCGCGACTGAGGCTCACTTGACAGACAAGTGAGCCTCAGTTGTCTTTTTGGTAAGGCTTTTTCAAGGGGAAAGCTCGCTTTTTTTGAGGAAGAAAACTTGGCGGTTTCATACATTATCACTACATTTGCAGCAGACAACGGAAGGGCAGTATGCCTGTCGCCACAACGGATTTCTAACTAAAAAACAACCAAAATGAAACTGAAGAGCATCCTCATCATCGCCCTGGCTGCCATCAGCATCAACGCCAGTGCACAGACGGTGCGCAACCGCAGCGGTGCCTCCGTGGGCAAAATAGAAAGCAACGGCACCGTGCGCAACGCCAGCGGAGCCTCTATCGGAAGGGTGGAGAGCAACGGGACGGTACGCAACGGCAGCGGAGCGTCTATCGGAAGGGTGGAGAGCAACGGCACCGTGCGCAACGGCAGCGGAGCCTCCATCGGGCGCATCGACAACGACGGTACCGTGCGCAATGCCAGCGGAGCCTCCATCGGAAAGATCGACCGCGACGGAACGGTACGCAACAGCAGCGGGGCTTCCATCGGAAAGATCGAAAACACCAGTCAGCAGAAGGCAGCGGCCTACTATTTCTTCTTCAACAAGTAGGATTTTTCGTGGTGCGTGGGGGCGGGTTGCAGTAGGTGTTTTTCCCGAAAGACTCCGTCCCGTTCCCCGAAACAGCCCTATGCCAACAACCTCTTATCGCCAACTCTGGCAGCAACTGGTGCCTCGCTACGACGAGTCTGAAGCGAAGGCCATTGTCCGCATGGTGCTCGACATGCGGTTCGGATTGTCTATGGCCGCTGTCTATAGCGGCGGCGTGGAACAGTTGTCTGCCGACAGACAGTCTGAACTCGCGCGCATCATGCACCGTCTGACGGCTGGCGAGCCCGTACAGTATGTGCTTGGCGAAGCTCCCTTCGCGCAAGATATATATAAAGTACGCGCGGGCGTACTCATTCCACGGCCTGAAACCGAGGAACTGGTAGACTGGATCAGTCCGCCCGACACCCCGGGATGTCTTCAGGGAACCCTCCTCGACATGGGTACCGGCAGCGGATGCATCGCCATCACCTTGGCCAAACGCAATCCCCAAGTCCGCGTCACGGGCTGGGATCTTTCCCCTATAGCCCTTTCCGTGGCCGCGGAGAATGCCCGGCGGCTCCAAGCCGACGTGACGTTCGAGCGCAGGGATATTCTCAAGGGAGGACGTTCGGAGGATGCAAAGGCTTCCCTTTCACTTCCCCCCTCGAAGGGCTGGGACCTCATCGTGAGCAATCCGCCTTACATCTGCGAGCAGGAGAAGTCGGCCATGCACGCCAACGTGCTGGAACACGAACCCTGCGAAGCCCTCTTCGTGCCCGACAGCGACCCGTTGCTGTTCTATCGTGCTATTGCTGATTTTTCGATGGAATGGCTAAAAAATGAAGGAAAACTCTATTTTGAAATCAATCCGCTCTATGCCCGTGAACTTACCGACCTGCTCACGCGCAGGGGCTATACATCCGTTGAGACCCGATGCGATGCTTTCGGGAAAGAACGATTCATCAAGGCTACATGGAAACAACCCGAGAAGTAACCGAACAGCAGGCTCTCCAGCGGCTCGCTGCCCTGTGCTCGCGCGGCGAACACTGTACCGGCGAGCTGCGCGACAAGCTGCGCCGCTGGCAACTGGACGACGAGGCACAGCAGCGCATCCTGCAATACCTCACCGATCATCGTTATGTCGACGACGAGCGATACTGCCGTCTGTTCATTCGCGACAAGATGCAGTTCAACAAATGGGGGCGCCGAAAGATTGAGCAGGCTCTGTGGGCTAAGCATGTAGATGAGGCTGTCAGCCGGCCGTTGCTCGACGAGGTTTCCACCGATGAATGGTGTGCCCTGCTCCAGCCTTTGCTGAAGGGCAAGCGCAGGGGACTGAAGGCGGCATCGGACTATGAAGCCGACATGAAACTCCTGAAATTCGCCGTCAGCCGTGGCTTCACCATGGACGTGATACGCGCCTGTCTCCATTCCGACACCCTTGACTGCGACGACGATGAAGCCTATTAGCCTGCTGTCGCGCCTCGTTGACCTGATTGCTCCGCGTCAGTGTCCTGTCTGCAGGCAACGCCTGCTCATCACCGAAGACACGCTCTGTGGCCGTTGCAATTTGCACCTGCCGCGCACGGGCTTCTTCCAGTCGCCGCAGGACAACGAAATGGCGCGTCTGTTGTGGGGACGCATTCCCGTGGAGCGTTGTGCGGCTCTCTTTCGGTTTGAACGCCAGTCGCAGACAGCCCGCGCCGTCTATGACTTGAAGTACCACGACCACCCGGAGTTGGGCGAAGCCCTCGGGAGTATAGCTGCCCGCGAAGCCCTCAGATATGATTTCTTTGCCGGCATCGACCTTCTCGTGCCCATACCGTTGACCCGTCGCCGGCAGCGGCAGCGTGGCTACAACCAGTGTGAGCTCATTGTGCGGGGCATCAGCCGCGAGACGGGTATCAAGGCATGTACCACCGCCGTCAGGCGTACCACTTTCCATGAGAGCCAGACCCAAAAGAGCTGGTGGGAGCGGCAGGAAAACGTGGAAGGGGTGTTCCACCTGCATGCAGCCAAGCCCGTTACGGGCAAGCATCTGCTCTTGGTTGACGACATTATGACTACCGGAGCCACCGTCACGGCCTGTGCCCGTGAGCTGCTGAAAGCCGGCGACGTGCGCATCAGCGTCCTCACGCTCGGCTTCGTGAAGGGTTGACCGAATATAGAAGAAACACCCCCAAGCCTTGTTGTCGGCTCAGGGGTGTCCATCCTGCCATCAATCTTCCCACAAAGAATAAGTTCTATATACGGGATCTGTGCTTTCTTCCTGTTCTTCCTCTTCGAAGAACTCATCATAGATTGGTATCATGGGCTTCGCTTCTCCGCCGCCGGGGCCAAACAGGTCGCTTCCCTGCGAAAACTTGATCTGCCCCATCAGATTCTCCACGTCCAACAGATACCGATGTGTGGCGGGAGCCATATATGCTGTTTTCATGCTTCTTACGTTTCTTTTTCTTGTTGTTGATGATTCGTTTCCAGTTCTGTTACCTGACAACTACCTTGCGGCCGTCCTTCAGGTAGATGCCGGGCTTTGCCGGATGAGCTACGCGCACGCCGCTGAGCGTGTACCACTCGCTGTCGTCAGCATCGAGCTGGCTGATGTCGATGCGGTCAACAACCACCGGCTGGGTGATTTCTTCCTCCTGTGTGTCGTCAGTCTGCTCCTCCTGCGGGGTTTCCAGGAAGGTCAGTTCAATGGCCTTGGCTTCTTCAAAGCTGACCGGCAGCTGCATGTAAGAACGGAAAGCGTTCATGGTTCCGCCATTCAGGAACCGGTGGAAGGTGCCGCCTTGGAACACAAAGTTGGTCGATGAGCCTTCGGCGGGCTCCACCCAGGTGTCCTCATAGAGTCCGTGCATGTAGTTCTCGGCCTCGACGGCGGTGTGCGACTGCGTCTCTGCAATCTGATACCATGATGTTCCTTCGGCCGCTTCCTTATTATACATGATGATACCTTCGAAGGCCGGCACATAACCGTCGTCTACCGATACGGCGTAAGCAAGGTAGAAGTCCTCCTCGCCGGGCTTGCTGTAGCTGTTGAGGACGTATGGCTGGATGTCGCCGTTGCCGTTAAACTGCACGTCGAACTCTCGGCACAGGGTCGCTGCCTTGTTCTTTGTCGCTGCGGGAATCTGATACTGGATTTGGTCGGCAAACTCTTGCATCGCGGTCTTCCATCCGTCCATGGCCGACTCTTTGACGTAGATGTTCTGCGTGGCCTTGAAGGCATTGTAGCGGGTGTCGTCCAGACCGTATTTCACCTCTGCCAGCTGCGGCACGGTGCCGTCAACGAAGTAGATGTCCTTGAGGTTTGCTGAGCCGCTGAACGCATTCGTCCCTAAATAGTCCGTTTGTCCGAGGAAGGTCAACGACCAGAGCTTGTTGTTTTTGCGGAAAGCGTCGTCGTAGACAATGCGTGTGGCGTATTGCTTCGTGGTGCCTTTGTAGGTCTCCGACACCTGTTCGGGGATGATGAGTGTCGTCTTGGGGGTGTGTCCGTCGCCCGTCTGATCGTCGACGAGGGCCACGGTCTCATCCGAAACTGGCAGGTATTCGATGTTGTCGTTCTCGTTCTGTCGTCCGTTATGGTCGTAGCAGGCAATGAACGAGGGATGAATCTCCACGTTTAAGTCCTTCCATCCGTCGGCCGCGGGATATTCGTCAGCCAGTGCCTTGCGTACATAGAGTACGCTTAAGGCATCAACCACCTTCAAGGCATCGTTGCCCAATGTCGGAACTTTTTCTCCCATGAGTGTCATTGACTTTAAGTTGTCGCAATGGTAAAATGCCTCTTTCTCGATTGTCGTTACTTTTCCAGGAATAGCTACATGTTCCAAGTTCTGACAATAATAGAATGCATTGCTGCCAATGGTTTCCACGATTGGGATCAACGTATAGTCGGATGATCCGCGACCGCAGGGAAATTCCAACAATTTCTTCATATCCTTTGAAACAAGGATTCCGTCAATCGACGCATATTTGGTGTTAGCTTCTTCAACGAAGATGTTCTGCAAGTCGGCACACTCGCGGAAAGCATTCGCTCCGATGTAGGTTACAGTGGAAGGCACGTTCATCTCCGTCAGATGATTGCATTGATAGAATGCGCTGGGATAGATTTCGCGTAGTCCCTCTGGCAGTATTACACTTTGAAGTTCGTTTAATTCCTCAAAGGCATAGGAATTAATTCTGCTGATGGAAGCTGGTTCTGCAAAGGTGATACGCTCCAGTGATGATCCTGTGAACGCCGCACGTCCGATGTTTGTTACTGAAGGAGGAATGATGAAGTCTCTTAACATGGAACAACCTTCGAAAGCGCGTTGTGAGATGGTCGTGATGGCACTGCCCTCACCAAAAGTTATAGACTCCAACGAAGTACAGTTCTTAAATGCAGAAGAGGCAATCTGTGTGATGCCGGAGTTCTTTCCTATGACGACTTCCTTCAAAGCCGTATCGTTTTGAAATCCGTTGAGCATGCCGAACTTCACGTTGTCTCCAATGACAAGTCGTTCCAGTGCCGTGCAAGTCTGTAACGCCATGCCAAAGTCCTCCAATGCTGCATTGTCGGGAATAATAAACTCCTTCAATTTTGAGTTGCTGTAAAACGAGATATCCATTGTCTTCACAGAAGCGGGCAATGTCAGTGTCTCGATAGCAAGGTTTCCGAATGCTCCCTTGCCGATTGTTTCCAGCTGTGAAACTTCTTCGAAAGTCAGGTTGGACAGATTTGAGCAAGAGGTGAATGCAAACTCGCCGATGGCTTTCACCGTATTGGGAATCTCTATGGTTTGAATATTTCTGTTTATCGTAAAGGCTCGGGCTGCAATGTATTCTACTTGGAATTTTTTGTTGGTCGGAATGTCGTAGGTGGTATCCTTTTTACCTGTGGGATAGGCCAGTAGTATGGTGCTTACGCCTTCCGCCGTGTTGTTATAAAGTACGCCGTCGTCGCTTCGGTAGTTCGGATTTCCCTCAGTTACGTCCACTTTCTCCAGTGAAGAGCAATTAGCAATGATACCTTCGCCTAGGTTTACAGCTGTAGAAGGAATGGTCAGTGAAGTCAGCGCGGTACAATATGAGAAAGCCAGGTCTTCGATGGTGGTTACCCCTTCTGGAATATTGATATTCTTAAGCTGCCGGCAATTATTGAAGGCATTCTTCTCTATGGTTTTTATGGTTTCAGGAAGTGTCACACTCGTTACGCTTGCCGACATGAAAGCATTCTCTTTGATCGTTTCCACGCCCTCGGGAACAGTGTAGGTTGTACTATTGGCTGCCGGGAAATACAGTAATTCTTTCAGATCGTTATTAAACAACACGCCATCTACGCTGCTTTTATAGTTCGCATTTCCGTCTGCAACATCCACACGCTGCATGTTCTTACCATCATAGAGCCAATCTGGATCTATTGTAGTAAGCGTCGATGGCATCTGGATCTCCGTCAGTGATTTGCAACTGAAAAAGGCTCTACGTCTAATCTCGACTACCCCTTCTGAAAGGATAAGCTTCTGTAATGCAGGATGGGAAGCAAAAGCATAGCTGCCGATGGTTTTCACAGAACTCGGCACCGTGAAAATGGTAGCTTTTTTCCCATTTGGATAGGTGATGAGCGTTTCTCCGCTTTTGTTGTACAACACGCCGTCGATATCTTTATAGGCAGTGTTTTCTGATTCCACATCAATGTTTTCCAGACTGTTACAGCCATTGAATGTTTGCTCTGTGATTAAAGTCGTCGCGGCAGGAATTGTGACTGAAGTCAAGGAAGGGCAATTCTGGAAATAGGAAAGATATTCCACCGTTGCAGGAAAAGAAAGGGACGTAATGTTGCTGCCATTCCAATTGAGTCCGATGGCGCGTACCACTGTATAGTCAAAATTATCGTAGCTTGTCACAGTTTGCTTGATAACCACATCTCCTGTTTTCGGGCCGTCTACAACTTGGATGGTTCGGGAACCTTCACTGACTATTTCGTAACTGAAACCGTCAGCTACTTTCGGCTTAAAGACCTTACTCTGCGCTATTGACGGGACGACAACGGCCAGATGTAATATCACTGCTAAAAGAATCTTTTTTCTCATATTCTGCCTTAGATTAATAATATTGTATGATGGTTTATATACTAAATTCTTTTTTCTAAGTTGATTGTTGGCGGGTTTAGATGCAATATCACGTTGCAAAATTATGAAAAAAACCGTTTCTCTACAAGCGTGTGAGGTCGTTGTATTACTCTTAACACAGGATAAACAAGCGAGACTTAGGGGGGGTAATTGGATAATTAGCTGAAAAATAAGGAAGTACATCAATTCATTCGTATTTTTTTTCGATTGAAAAAAGTGGAAGTGAAAGACGCAAAAGTGAGGTTTTGAAGGGCGGTGGAAGATGGAAATAGAGATGTTTTTTCATGCCGTCTGAGGCCGTTCTTATATGCTGATGACCCGTTTCTCCTTCTCTGGTGACGCCTCCTTGCGTCGATGGGAAAGTAATATAGGGTTTATTACTCGGCAATATAGCCTATATCATGCTGCAAAACAGGCTATATTGAAAAGTAATACAGCCTGTATTGGTGGATGGGACAAGCAGAAACGCTTTGCCAAAAGGTCACTTTATCTCCTTCTATGAAGGTCAGACGACAGGCATTCCTTTGTTTTTCTGGCTTGGCTGAACCATCCATGATATTCGGAAATGCAAAGAAAAACGTGTTTATCTTTTCCATTTCCCTCGTTTTTGAGTAACTTTGCACCCAGATAAGTAGTTAAGGAAAAAAGGAAAGTAGTTTTGAACATGGACAACATGAAGAAAGCATTGGCAGGAAAGCTGCTCGCTATCAAGGCCATCAAATTGCAGCCGAACGATCCGTTTACTTGGGCCAGCGGCTGGAAGTCGCCTATCTATTGTGACAACAGGAAGGTAAACTCGTTTCCTGAGGTTCGCTCGTTTGTGAAACTGGAGCTGACGCACACGATTTTGGAACAGTTCCCGGACGTGGAAGCCATCGCCGGCGTGGCCACGGGTGCCATCTCGCAGGGTGCGTTGGTTGCCGACGTGCTGAATCTGCCGTTTGCGTATGTGCGTCCGAAGCCGAAAGACCACGGCATGGGCAACCAGATTGAGGGTGAGCTGAAGGCCGGCGCGAAGGTAGTGGTGGTGGAAGACCTCATCTCTACGGGTGGCAGCTCACTGAAAGCTGTGGAGGCACTGCGCGCTGCGGGCGTGGAAGTGCTGGGCATGGTGGCCAGCTACACATACGGTTTCCCTGTTGCGGAGGCCGCTTTTAAGGAGGCTGGTGTGACGCTCTACACGCTGACGGACTATAACCATGTCATCACGCAGGCTGCGGAGACGGGCTATGTGTCGCAGGAGGACGTTGAGATGTTGAAAGAATGGCGTAAGGATCCTGCAAACTGGAAGAAATAATGGCGCAGTTCGAAAGTAATATCAAGCAGATTCCCTATGCGCAGACTGTTGTCTACGCACAGGTGAGCGACCTGTCGAACCTGGAGAAGGTGAAGGACCGCCTTCCGGAAGATCAGGTAAAGGACATGACTTTCACGGCTGACGAAGTATCGGTGAACAGTCCGGTGGGAGAGGTGTCGTTGCGTGTGATAGAACGTGAGGAACCGAAGTGCGTGAAGTTTGAAACGGCCAAGAGTCCGGTGCCGATGAATATGTGGATACAGCTCGTCCCCATGTCGGAGGAGAGCTGTAAGATGCGCGTGACCATCAAGGCGGATGTGCCTATCTTCCTCAAGGGCATGGTGTCGAAGCCGTTGCAGGAGGCTGTCGAGAAGATTGCCGACGTGCTGGCGATGGTGCCTTATGGGGAACTTTAGGATGACTCGACGGGCTTTGCTGCTGTCCGAAGAGCAGGCGAAGCTGTGGTTTTACTTCACAACGCAAAGATAATGAAGGAACAATGGCAAACAAATTGTGGGAAAAGAACTTTGAGGTGAACGCGGAGATTGAACGCTTCACCGTGGGCAGGGATCGTGAAATGGATCTCTACCTGGCTAAATATGACGTGCTGGGCAGCATGGCTCACATCACCATGCTCGAAACCATCGGCCTGCTGAAGGCGGAGGAGCTGGAACCGCTGCTGGCTGAGCTCCGCACGATCTACCGGCAGGCTGAAAGCGGCGAGTTCCGCATTGAGGACGGCGTAGAGGATGTGCATTCGCAGGTGGAGCTGATGCTGACTCGCAAGTTGGGCGACATGGGTAAGAAGATCCACAGCGGACGGTCGCGCAACGACCAGGTGTTGGTGGATCTGAAACTGTTTACGCGCCAGCAACTGCGCGACATCGTCGACGGCGTGCAGATGCTCTTTGACGAGCTGATTGCGAAGAGTGAGCACTACAAGGAGGTGTTGATGCCGGGCTATACGCATTTGCAGGTGGCCATGCCGTCGTCGTTCGGACTGTGGTTCGGTGCCTATGCCGAGTCGTTGTGCGATGATATGCTGTTCTTGCAGGCTGCCTACAAGATGACAAACCGCAATCCGTTGGGCTCTGCGGCTGGTTATGGGTCGTCGTTCCCGCTGAACCGGCAGCTGACGACGGACTTGCTGGGTTTCGACACGATGGACTACAATGTCGTGTATGCCCAGATGGGGCGCGGCAAGACCGAACGCAACGTAGCCTTCGCCCTCGCCACGGTGGCCGGAACGCTGGCCAAGCTGGCGTTCGATGCCTGTCTGTTCAACAGCCAGAACTTCTCGTTCGTGAAACTGCCCAAGGAGTGCACCACGGGCAGCTCAATCATGCCGCATAAGAAGAACCCCGACGTGTTTGAACTCATCCGCGCCAAGTCGAACAAGCTCCAGGCACTGCCTCAGCAGGTGATGCTTATTATGAACAACTTGCCTGTGGGCTATTTCCGCGACCTGCAAATCATCAAGGAAGTGTTCCTGCCGGCCTTCGACGAGTTGAAGGACTGTCTCCAGATGACTGCCTACATCATCAACCGGATGGAGGTGAACGAGCATATCTTGGACAATCCCATCTACGATCCGATGTTCTCGGTCGAGGAGGTGAACCGTCTGGCTGCCGAGGGCATGCCTTTCCGCGATGCCTACAAGACCGTTGGACTGGCCATCGAGGCCGGTACGTTCAAGGCCGACCGTCAGATACACCACACCCACGAAGGAAGTATTGGCAATCTGTGCAACGACCGCATCGAAAAACTGATGCAGGAGCATGTGGCCGGGTTCGGTTTTGCCCGCGTGGAAGCCGCCGAGCGGAAGCTGTTGGGGAATCAATAATATAAAGGTGATGGTGAGACGTGTGATGAAAAAAGTTTTGGGAGCTGCCGTTGCAGCTGCGATGACAATGGCTGTGACTGCTCTTGCGCTCATGGGGTGCAGTGGCGACAGCCTGCAATATACTTACAGCAACTACCATTGTAACCTGACGCTCTACAACAGCGACCATCTCAATAGCACACTGGCCAGTGCCATGAATGCGTTGTCGCCCGGTGTGTTCTGTCGCATTAGCTTTGTCATCGACAACGGAGCCAAATACTACCTCTTTGAGAACAACCAAGGCGATGCAACAAGAAGCATTTTCAATGCCAAAGACGATACGCAGGAGAATCACCGAAGGCTGGGACAGAACAACGGACTGGTCGTCGGCTTTGGAAACATGGACAATCCTGCCCGCTTCTACGCTTATGATGCGCAGTGTCCCAACTGTTTCAGTTCTGATGCGATTCCGCTGAAGAGCTATCCGCTGACGCTTCGCGGAACGGGTATCGCCGTTTGCAGCCACTGCAAACGCGAGTACAATATGAATACGGGCGGCAATGTGGTCAGCGGAGGCGGCAAACCGCTGGAGAGGTATCGTGCCCAGACCAGCGGTCCCACCGGTATTCTGCATGTGAACTGACGAAAACACGACGGAGGAACCCTATACCAAGCCCCCAGTCCTTCCCAAACGGGAAAGGCTGGGGGCTTAGTGATGGTATATCGGGAGGTAAACTATACTGTCGGAGAGAGCCTGCGACGATAGGCATAGACAAAGTAGAGGCACATGGCGAGTACGAAGAGTACGGCCACAACAGCCCAGAGAATCAGTGTGGCATCGTCGCCTCCGCCGTTGGCGGCTATGGCTTGTGCCTGATTCAGCGTGTCGGTCACTTCGTCTGTCCCGATGCTGTCAGCCGGTTGCTTGACTACATGGAGTGTTTCCACTTGTTCCTTGATGTTTTCCAGGACACGGCGCACTGGTTCGTGTCTGCGGTGATGTCCGGGAACGATAATGTCTAATGGTATGAACATATCAGTTGGTTGTTAAAATTGTTAAGATATAAGTGTCAGTATAGTTGAAAATACATGTAAAGGAGCTCGGCCAGCAGTCCGGTGAGGAAGCTGATGGCATTGCAGAGGGAACTGTAGACAAAGGCCTGACGCAGATTGCGCAAGAAGAGCAGGTACCACAGGCCTTCGGCGAGGATGATGAGGAGTTCTGCCAGAAGCACTTCGGCAAAGCTGACATCCCCAGAGAGAATCCAGATGTTAAGTGGAACGTTCGTCAGGAGGTTTATCACGACAGATGAGCGGAGTATGCGCCGTCGGCTTTCGCCCAACAGGCGGAGCACACCGTACTCGATGAGGACGGTGGCGACAAGCGAGAGGAGGATGATTTGCAGGTCTGTCATGTGATGCGTGTTCTTAGATGTCTTCGGATGCTATTTATTTGAGTAACAAAGCGATGAGAAAGCCAGGAATCAAGGCGGCTGCCAACAGACCGAAAGCCAGCCCCTCGCGGTGTTTGAGTACGGCATTGGCCAGATAGAGTGTGACGGGCATGGTGGTGTTGACGAGGAAGAGTCCGAGCAGCAACAGGGCCAGATGGGACTCGCGCAACAGGTAGCAGAGGAGGGAACCAGCCACAGCCACCATCATCATGGGTACAAGACCGCCCCAGCGTGCCAGCCATCCGCCAGCCATCTTGCCCATCATGGAGGTGGCTCCAAGCAGCAGAATGATGCTGTCGGTCTTTGTCAGGGAGGCCGAGAAGGCTTCACCCGTCAAGGAACGGATGACAACGAACGCCACAACGGCAGCGAGCAACAGGCCTCCGGCTCCCCGCGGGAATCGTTGGGGCAACGGACTGGCTTTCTTTTCATGGGTGGTGGCTTTGAGGTTACGCTTGGAAGTGGATGCATACAACATCGTCAGCACGCAGATGGCACCCAACAGGACAAACAGCAACGTCCACGAGCAGAATACGATGCCTACGGCCAATCCCAAGGCTCCCGTAGAGACAAAGCATCCCAGTGCCGGCATGTCGTTGCCGACGCTGCACACCGTTTCCTTGCCACCCCAGACATGGAACAGAGAATTGCCCAATCCCAGCACAATGGCCGTGAGATAAAGGCCAGCAACGGGTATGGAGGTGTGGAAGGAGGCTGCAAGGATGGCCGAAAGGACGGCACCCGTGGCCAGCAGCGCGTCAGCTGTCAGTAAAAGCCAATGGCGTACTTCCTCCTTGTCGGCACAGATGCCGGTCAGTGGTTGCGTGAGAAAGGCCAGGACATTATAGACCACGAAGAAAGCGATGGGGTTCCAACCGTTGAACGTACCAGCCAGAAGGTACAATGCACATGCGCACAGCCCGTCAACGAGGAAGTGCAACAGGGTGGCAATACCCACTTCGCCATAGACGATGGTCTCTATGTATGTCCTTTGTCGGTCACTTTTCATTCGTCAAAAGTTTCTTTGGCTGCAAAGATACGATTAAGTGAGCAAAAAGCAAAATAGTTTTTGCTTTTTCGAGCGTGAGTATTTTCTTTACAAAGTCCTCTCCCCTAACTTTTCGAGGGGCTTTCGGGGCAGGCGACTCCATCGTTCTGTTCTTCTCGGAGTTTCTTCAAACATGTTGTCCTTCACCACCTGACGCTTCCACGTCAGATAGTTCTCGCTGACGGTTTCCATTTCACCCGTGTTGCGCATGCCCGACGTTTGGTCTCTGCCAATCAGATAGAAGTCGCCTTGCTGATAGCGATAGCTGTAGTGTGTCTGATATGTGGCATAGCCGCCCATGCTCATAAACGTTTCGGTGGCAAGGCTGAGCACACCGCGGTCCGTAACAGACAGGGTTACATCTACAAATATCATCTCGTCAATAACGCTGGGAGGAATCACTTCGGCATATTGCCGCCATAAGCGGAATGTACCCTGAGGTGTACCGAAGTAGATGGCAAGGATGGGCTGATTGAAGTTATACACATAGCCGTCGTCGCGTGTCCGCAGGTGAGCCTTGTCGTTGGACGTTGCCACTATCGCCAGGTCTGCATATCCGTCATGGTTCAGGTCACCAGTGGCCTCCTGATGCTGCCATCCGGTCGGCACCAGTTCTTCTGCAGAAGTTCCTTGAAGTTTCAGTTCCTGTGCCTCCATGCAGACAAACCCATACAGACTCAGCAGGAAAACCATGCTCCAACGTTTTACCTGTATGCCAGCGCATGCCTGTTTGCACGCATAATCCAATCTCTTCATACTCTTTTCAATGGCATTTGTTTTCTCCACCCATTTACTCACGCTCATCACGAAACTTGGCAAACCTGCCTGCATTCTAAAGTGGTCAAATTCGACCACGTTAAAATTGGGATTATGAATCATCTCCCAAGTTCCAAGAAACTCAATAGTATATCTCGTGCGAATCCAATTCTTGATGATATCGGCAGCACGACTTTCACTTTGTTTACCATTAGCCATATCCGTGAGCGATTGTAATCTTTGTCGATATGGGACAAGACCGTTATTTCTGTGTTTTTGAACAGTTATCTTTGCCATAGGGTAGTGCTATAATGAACAATAGATTGTGTATGCAAAGGTAACATAAAAAGGTG
>CAMHEA010000049.1 GCA_946184025.1 uncultured Prevotella sp. | reverse complement strand
GGTGAACATCCTCAGCGGCATCAATGGCGTGGGGAAGAGCACCATCTTGAACAAGGTGGTGCGCGGACTGGCTCAGGGCGGTGAGTTTCCCAGCCATCTGCTCAAGGGAGTGCACTTGAAAGTGGTGCCGGCGGATGCGAAATGGATTCGCTACGACATGATTCGCTCGCTGGACAGTCCTGTCTTGGATCTCAGTACGATGAAGCAGGTGGACACGCGCATTAAGTCTGCACTCGATTTCCAGCTTTATCACTTGCAGCGGAAGTATCTGGACTATCAGGTGAACGTGGGCAACCGCATCATTGCTGTCTTGCAGGGCGGTGAGCCGGATGCTGCTGCGCGGGCGCAGGACTTGTCGCAGAGCAAACAGCGGTTTCAGGACATCATGGACGACCTGTTCCGGCAGACGGGAAAAAGGATAGACCGCCGGGAAAACGAGATCCGTTTCTTGCAGGATGATGAGGTGTTGGTGCCTTACCAGCTGTCGAGCGGTGAGAAACAGATGCTGGCTATCTTGCTGACGGTGCTGGTTGAGGATCGGCAACCGTATGTCTTGTTTATGGACGAAGCCGAGGTGTCGTTGCATATAGACTGGCAGAAACGGCTCATTGACTTGATCCTGGAGCTGAATCCGAACGTGCAGATTATCCTTACGACGCATTCTCCGGCCATGATTATGGACGGCTGGATGGAGAATGTGACGGAGGTGAGTGATATCGTGGTGTAGAACGAGAGGTTAGGATTCTGGAAATGTCCCTGCGCTTTTGCCATTTTGCTTTCTATCCTTTTTAATCTTTAAGATTTATCCATGGGCAACCGACTGAAAGACAATCTTTCTTCCGCTTATGTAGAGGCCGCGAACAAGCTCCGTCCGAAGACGGAACGCCGGAAGATCGTGGCTTATGTGGAGAGCTATGACGATGTGTTTTTCTGGCGGACGGTGCTGAGTCAGTATGAGGATGATACGCGTTTCTTCGAGGTGATGCTTCCGTCGAAGAAGAACCTGTCGAAGGGCAAGAAGTCGGTGTTGATGAATCTGCTGTCGAAGAAGGTGGGACGCAACATGATTGCTTGTGTGGATGCAGACTATGACTACTTGCTGCAAGGCTCAACCCCGATGTCGAAGCAGGTCGTTGGCAACCCGTTTGTCTTCCATACCTACGCTTATGCCATTGAAAATCTGCAATGCTATGCGCCCAGCCTGCATAACATTTGTGTGGGGGTGACGCTCAACGACCACGCCATCCTTGACTTCACGGCTTATCTGCAACAGTATTCCGAGGCCATTTTTCCGCTCTTTGTGTGGAGCATCTGGTTCTATCGGCACGACAACCACGACTTCACCATTACTGATTTCAACCAGGTGGTGACCATAGGCAACTTCAGGTTGGACGACCCGATGGCTTCTATCCAGAACGTGCGGCGCAAGGTGGGCACCCGCATCAAGCAGTTCCATCGGCAGTTTCCTGATGCCAAGGAGAGTTATCTGACGCTGAAGGACGAACTGAAACGGCTCGGTGTAATGCCGCAGGAGACCTATCTGTATATACAGGGGCATCACTTGTTCGACACGGTGGTGGTGCCGATGCTCAGAAAGGTGTGCAACCAGCTGACGAGGGAGCGGGAGACGGAAATCAACCGCAATGCCATGCACAACATACAGCGGCACAACGAGATGTCGGGCTACTCACACAGCATTGCCAGTGTGGAGCTGATGCTCCGTCGGAATACGGGATTTTTTGCCGCCGCACCGTTCAGGCGGCTGCAAGGCGATTTGGAACGATTTCTCAGTTATCCTTCCAAAACGCCGGAGTAAAGATGACAAGAACGGTGAAGAGTTCCAAACGGCCAACGAGCATGAGGAACGCACAAATCCATTTGGCAAAATCGGGCAGCATGCTCCACGACATCGTAGGGCCGATTTCCAATCCCAGCGTCGGTCCTACGTTTCCGAGACAGCTCAGGGTAATCGTGACGGAATTGGTATGGTCTATGCCTGCAACAGTCATGATGAACGTACAGAGTCCGGCGAGGAACAGATAGAGCGTGAGGAAGGAGAGGAGGGTGACGCGTTTGGCCTGCGGCACGTTCACACCATCGATTTTCATGGGCAGAACGGCATTGGGATGGAGGATCTGCCGGAATTCGTTGCGCATGTTTTTTAGCAGCATCACACCTCGGATGCTCTTGATGCCACCACTGGTGGACCCCGAACAGCCGCCGATGAACATCAGTACGGCCAGGACAATCCATGTGACGTGGGGCCACTGGCCTGCATCGTCGTTGAAAAGTCCCGTGGACGTGACGAAGGAGACCACCTGGAAGATGGAACTGCGGAACGCATGCTCTACGTCGTAGCCATTTCGAGCCATCAGTTCGAACATGATGAAGGCTGTCGCGGCGATAATCAGCATCACATAGAACCGGAATTCCGTATTCTTGAACAGGCTCTTAATGCGCAGCTTGGCTACGGCGGCATAGAGTAGCATGAAGTTCACGCCTGCCAGAAAGCAAAACAGCGTACACACATATTCCTCGGCCGGCGAATGGAAGGAGGTCAGGCTACCGTTAGTCGTGGCGAATCCGCCCGTCGCCGTGCTTGTCATGGCGTAGTTCACGGCGTTGAACCAGTTCATTCCGCAAGCCATATAGCTGAAGATGCAGCCCACTGTCAGCAATACATATACCATCCAGATCCATTTGGCACCCGTACTGAGGCGCGGATGCAGCTTGCTGCGTATCGGACCGGTTGCTTCTGCGGCAAAGACCTTGACCGATCCGCCCACCATGGAAGGCAAGACGGCAATGGTGAAGAACACAATTCCGAGTCCACCGATCCATTGTGTCAGCGAACGCCAGAACAAAAGCCCCTTGGGCAAGGCTTCCACGTCGTCGATGACGGTGGCTCCAGTGGTCGTAAATCCCGACATGGTTTCGAAGAACGCATCGGTGAGCGAGAAACTCTGCATGGAACTATTGTGGAAATCGGTGAAGGAGAAGTTGGGAATGATGAAAGGTATCATTCCGAAGAGGGAGAACAGCACCCACGCGACGGTTACCACGAAGTAGGCATCGCGTCGGCTCATGGTGTTCTCGGCTCCCTTGCCGAAGTGGTGGAAGCAGAATCCGCATGCCACCGTAATGAGAATGGTCAGCAGGAACGATGCCATGTCGGTGTCTTTATAGTAAATCGAGACCATCAGGCACAATGACATCAGAATCGCTTCCAGATAAAGCAGCGATCCGAAAATCTTCGATATGAGTCGTGTATTCAACATATTCTTCCTAATCTCTAAGACACGATATGATCAACTCTAAAGCTCTATACCTTAAAATCTCTACTAATTAAATAGCTTCTCAATCTTTTTCATGTCCACGTTGTGGCAGAAGACGACGACGGAGTCGCCCGGCTCGATCATCGTATTGCCTGAAACCAAGAAGCCCTCTTCGCCCCGGACGATGCCGCCGATGGTCATTCCCTTGGGCAGTCCAAGGTCTTTCACGGGCTTGCGGGTGATTTTCGAACCTTGAACGGGTACGAACTCGGCCACGTCGGCGTTGGATGTCATCAGGAACTTGACGTTGTGTACGTTGGCATCGAGCATCATCTGGTAGATGTGCGAAGCCGCGATGACTTTCTTGTTGATGATGGTTCCGATGTCAAGGCTCTCCGCCATGCTCACATAGTCGATGTTCTCGACCATGGCTACCGTCTTCCTGACTCCCATGCGCTTGGCGGTCAGGCAGGCCAGGATGTTCGTTTCGGCGTTGCTGGTCAATGCTACAAAAGCCTGCGTATTGCGGACGCCTTCCTCAACGAGCAGCGACAGGTCCCGTCCGTCGCCGTTGATGACGAGAACGTCCTCCGAATCGAACAGATCATTCAGTTCCTCGCATCGCTTTTCGCTGCTTTCGATGATCTTGGTGTTCATGTATTCCGGCATGGTATTGACCGCTCTGACGGCGGTGGTGCCTCCGCCCATCACCATCACGTTCTTTACGTCCACATAGTGTTCCTTGCCCACAATCTTCCGGATGTAGGGAATGAAGTTTTTCTTGGTCATAAAGTAGGTGAGGTCGTTCAGTTCCAGCTGGTCGTTGCCTCCGGGGATGATGGTTTCGGCTCCACGCTTGATGGCGACGATGTGGAAGGGATCGTCGGGGCCGCTGATTTCGCGGAGCGGCCGACCCAGAATCTCGCATCCTTCGCGTAGTTTGATGCCCAACATCACCAACGCTCCGTCGTGAACGTCCCACCGTTGTCTCACCCACGACATCTTCAGACCGGCGATAATATCCTTGGCGGCCAGCATTTCGGGATAGATGATGGAACTGATGCCCAGCTTCTTGAAGAATTCCTGGTTCTGCGGCAGGCTGTACTCATAGGTGTCGACCTTTGCCACGGTCTTCTTGGCACCCAGTTGTTTGGCTATCATGCAGGCGTTGAGGTTCACATTCTCGTCGGGAGTAACGGCAATGAAGAGCTCGGCATCCTGCACACCGGCTTCCCTTTGGGCCTTGATGCTGGTGGGCGAGGCGAGCATGGCCATCAGGTCGAAGTCCCTGCTCAGCTTTTCTAAGTTCTCTGCGTCGCTGTCCATCAGTACAATGTTGTAATTGTTCCTGGTTAACAGCTTGGCCAGATAGGTTCCGATGGCGTAGGCGCCTGCAATGATGATTTTCATATTCGTGTGTCTGATGCTTATTGCTTGTTGGTGATGGCCAGCCGGATGGCTTCCACGTCGATGCCGACGATGTGTTGCAATTCTGCCACGGTGCCGTGTTCCACAAACTGATCGGGCAATCCCATGCGGGTGATTTGCGGATGATAGCCGTGGTCGTTCATCCACTCCGTGACGGCCGTTCCCAGTCCGCCGTTGCGAACGCCGTCTTCAAGGGTGATGATGCGTTTGAACTTCTTGCCTACTTCGTTGAGGAGGTCTTCGTCGAGCGGTTTCAAGAAGCGCATGTCGTAGTGAGCCACGGAGAAAGTGCCTTCCGTGTCCTCTATGGCCTTTTCCGCCAGGTTGCCGATGGGACCGAGCGACAGGATAGCTACGTCGTTGCCGTCGCGCAACTTGCGTCCTTTGCCTATGGGCAGTTCCTGCATTTCGCATTGCCAGTCAGTCTGTACGCCGCGACCGCGCGGATAGCGGATGACGAAGGTGCCTTTGCCGTCGAGTTGCGCCGTATACATGAGGTGGCGCAGTTCGTGCTCGTTCATCGGCGAGGCAATCGTGAGGTTGGGGATGGGGCGCAGGGCCGCCAGGTCGAAGGCTCCGTGGTGGGTGGCTCCGTCTTCGCCCACGAGTCCGGCGCGGTCGAAGCAGAGTACGACAGGGAGGTTCAGGATGGCCGCATCGTGGATGATGTTGTCGTAGGCACGCTGTGCAAACGCACTGTAGATGTTGCAGAAAGGTATCAGTCCTTCCTTGGCCATACCGGCAGAGAAGGTCACGGCATGTCCCTCGGCAATGCCTACGTCGAAGGTGCGGTCGGGCATGGCTTTCATCATGATGTTCATCGAGCAGCCTGTGGGCATGGCTGGCGTCACGCCGACGATTCTCGGGTTCTTTTCCGCCAGTTCCAGCAGGGTCTTTCCAAATACATCTTGGAATTTCGGAGGCTGGTTCTTGCAGTCTTCGGTGATGCGTTCGCCGGTCTCGGGGTCGAACTTGCCGGGTGCATGCCATACGGTGGCACTCTCCTCGGCTGGTTTGTAGCCCTTGCCCTTGGTTGTATGCAGATGGAGGAGCTTCGGTCCCTTCATGTCTTTGATCTGTCGGAGGATGCGGACGAGTTCTTCCACGTTGTGGCCGTCGTACGGACCGAAGTATCGGATGTTCATTCCTTCGAAGATGTTCTGCTGTCCGGCCAGTGCCGACTTCATGGCGTTGTTGAAGCGCAGGATGCCTTTCTTGCGTTTCTCGCTCAGGTAACCGCGGGAGTGGAGCCATTGCGATGCCTTGAAGCGCAGTCGGTTGTAGGTTTCATTGGTGTCGAGTTTCAGCAGGTATTTCTCCATGCCGCCTACGGCCCGGTCTATCGACATGTCGTTGTCGTTCAGGATGATGAGCAGGTCGTTGGGACTCGACGAAACATTGTTCAAGCCTTCGAAAGCCAGGCCGCCACTCATGGCACCGTCGCCGATGATGGCCACCACATGACGCTCGCTCCGGGATGCAACGGCCATGCCCAAGGCGGCAGAGATGCTGTTTGACGCATGTCCGCAGGTAAAGGTGTCGTACTCACTCTCCTTCGGCGAGGGGAAAGGCATGATGCCGCCGAGCTTGCGGTTGGTGCAGAAGCGTTGGCGGCGACCCGTGAGAATCTTGTGTCCGTAGGCCTGATGGCCCACGTCCCACACCAGCCTGTCGACGGGGGTGTTGAAGACGTAGTGCAATGCCACCGTCAGCTCCACCACGCCGAGGCTCGAAGCCAGATGGCCGGGGTTGGCCGATACTTCCTCGACGATGTCTTCGCGGAGTTGCCTGCATAGTTTTGGCAGCTGGCTGATGTCCAGCCGGCGCAGGTCTGAGGGATTCTGTATGGTGTTCAGCAGATCATATTTCCCGTTGTCCGGGCTTTGTGTGATATGTTTTTCTTGTTCCACCGTTCTTATTTCATCATATATTCTGGTTGCAAAGGTAATGAAAACTGAGCGGAGAACAAACAAAAGTCTTTTGTTTTTTTATCTGTATGCCTCCGTCAAAGGATGGATGGAAAGCCCTTTCAGCCTCACTCGTCCTCCGAAAGTGCCACAGTCGCGAGAATTTTTAATTTATTTTTTGAGAAAAAATAAATTAAAAATTCTCGCGAGTGAAGCCGTTTTGCTATCTCGCTGAGGCTCAGTGGGTTACGAGAACGGGCTTGGCGGCTTTGAGCCGGCGGCTCGGAGGAAGTTTCGCGGGCGGTGAATTTTCTGGGCGGGGATGGCCGTTATCTTGCAGAAAATCGTTATTTTTGCAGTTGACAGCAATCAATCTGCAAGAAAACTGAATAAAAAGGAATATGAGAACAACGACACTGACAGTGGCCTGCTGCCTGATGGGCATGGCAGTGCAGGCACAGACAAACGGCGGAGGAATCTCGCAGGAGATGCTCCGCGACATGGAGAGACAGCAGACGACGGAGAGCCGGGCCTTGTTCAACGCCTTGGCATCGAACAACATCGACGACCTGGCCAAGAACTTCCGCAACCAGGGGCCGGTGGACACCTACTTCAGCGTGGAGACTCCGGCGCAGAGCATCCACAACCAGAAATCCAGCGGACGCTGCTGGATGTTCTCCGGACTCAATGTGCTGCGTTCCCAGTTTGCACGAACCCATCAGGACACGCTCAGCGTGGAGTATTCGCAGGACTATCTCTTCTTCTACGACCAGCTGGAGAAGGCCAACCTCTTTCTTCAGGCCGTTATCGACCATGCCGGAAAACCCATCGACGATCCGCGGGTGCAGTTCTTCTTCAAGAATCCCATAGGCGACGGCGGCACTTTCTGCGGTGTGGCTGATTTGGCAGAGAAGTACGGGCTGGTGCCCATGAGCGTGCAGCCGGAGACCTATTCGGCCGACAACACGCGGGTGATGGCGCGCCTGGTCACCTCGAAGCTGCGCGAGTACGGGTTGGATCTGCGCAAGATGGTTGCCGACCGCAAGTCGGCCAAGGCTCTGAAGGCGCGTAAGACGGAGATGCTGGCACAAGTCTATCGCATGCTGGCACTCACACTGGGTGAGCCGGTGAAGGAGTTCACCTATGCCTTCAAGGACAAGAAGGGCAAGGCGCTCGCCCCGGCCAAGACCTATACGCCCCGCGAATTTTATCAGGAAACGGTGGGACGGCCGCTCAACGGCACCTTCATCATGGCCATGAACGACCCGCGGCGACCCTATTACAAGACGTATGAGGTGGAATATGACCGTCACACCTACGACGGACATAACTGGAAATACGTCAACCTGCCCATGGAGGACATTGCCGCCATGGCCATTGCGTCGCTCAAGGACAGCACGAAGATGTACTCCAGCTACGACGTGGGCAAGCAGCTCGACCGCAAACGCGGCTATCTGGACACGGAGAACTATGACTATGCTACGCTCTTCGGCACCAAGTTCCCGATGGACAAGGCCGACCGCATAGCCACCTTCGACAGTGGATCCACCCATGCCATGACGCTCTCGGCGGTGGATCTGGATGGGAATGGAAAGCCCGTGAAGTGGAAGGTGGAGAACTCCTGGGGGCCGGACTATGGACAGAAAGGGTGTCTGATTATGACAGACCGCTGGTTCCGCGAATATACTTTCCGCCTCGTCGTGGATAAAAAGTATGTGCCCGAACAAATACTCCGTGCCGCAGAGCAGCCCGCCATCATGGTCATGCCGGAAGATCCGCTCTTCGCGGAAGACGAGTAGGGGAGTAAGTGATTCTAATTACAGGTAGGGAGAAAAGCCATCACACGAAAAGGCGGATGGACAAACAAAAGAGCCGCATCCATGACAACGGATGCGGCTCTTTTGTTTTTGTCCATAAAGGGGAAGCTTAATCGTCCCAGACGGAATGCTGCCGGGGTAACGTTTCTTCCTTGCTGTCGAAGATGATGGGGTGTTGCGGATCTCCGCTGCCCTCTCCGTCGGGGATGGAAACGATGACGTCCATCAGGCCTTCGGTCTCCAAAGGACGGACCTTGGTCGTTGGCTTACAGTATTTTCTCATATTTATTTCCTTTCTTTAGCGTTTTTATCGCCCGGCCTCCGATGGGGGACGAGCCCCCGCCGGAATGCCGATGGATATGGATTCTTTATTTTACTACATACTTCTTACCATTGACGATATAGATACCGCGCATCGTCGGGTTGTCTACGCGACGGCCTTGCAGGTCGTAAGCGGTGGCTGTGCCGTTCTCGATGGCTGCACGCAGGTTGCGGATGCCTGTGGTCTCGCCGCCTTCTCCGCCGTCGATGAAGTTCAGACCGATGCTCTCCTTAGCCGACAGACCGAGGGATTCAAGGGCAGAGGTCTTGATCTTGATGTAGGAACGGAACGGATTGGCCAGGCCTACTGCTGCCTTGGTGAACTGGTGGGTGTCTTTGTCCCATCCGTAGTAAGTCCACTCGCTGTTGCTGGTAACCGTGGTGGTTGTCGTTACGAACTCGAAGAAGGCATCGCCGCCGTTGACCGCGTAGTTCTTCGTTTCGGGAACGGCCGGGAACTGGCCTACGCCTACGAAGGCAAACGGATATTCAACAGCCGGGATGAAGACGTAGGGCTGATATGGTGCAGGAACTTCCGTGTTGCCGTTGAGGTTGCCGTCGGCAATGGAAGTGACGCGATAGAACACACCTACCTGTCCGGCATCAGCGTTTTCGCCTACCTTGTCGGCACCGAGGGCAAACGGAAGCACTACCGTGCAGGGCTGTCCGACGGTGAACTGACGGACGTACTTGGCGTTGGCCGTTACGTTGATGTTCTCGGTGGTTTTGAACTGATACTCGTCGTCGGTGAACATGAATACGCCATTAGGTGTGTCGCCGTCGTTGCCATAGGTGGCTCCGTTGACGAACGGCAGGTCAGAAGTCTTCTGGGAGTTGTTCTCACCCTGGAACATGATGCTCGTGGGTTCGCCGGCAAACTCATACTTGTTCACGTTGTAGTTGTTGCCGAAGGCACTGAGCGTGCGTTCGTATTCGCCCGTCGTCCAGTCGGGAGTGAGTGCGCCTTCGGCGTTCCAGATGTGGGCACTGGGCTCCCATGCCTGCATGTCTACATAGTAAACGATTTTGTCCTTGTCAGGCTGTACAATGTCGCCCGTCTTGGTTGCGGTATAGTCGTATGGATAGTCCGTAGTTCCTATTTGCTCTGGATAGAGCGTCCATGTGATGGTGTAGATTCCATCTTCGTCAACTTTTACAATAGCATCGTTGCCCATCCCATCGGGTAGCCACAGTTCGTGGCTATTCTTGTCGTTGGTGGCCACGACTTTGTATGCATATTCTGTGCCTGCATTGAGACTAAGCCCTGTAATGGTCAGTGTATGGTTCCCGTTGGTATCTTCGTCCATCTTTATTCTATCCCAATTTTCACCCACGAGCGCAGCTACACCAGTTACATAATAGGTATAAACATACTCGATGGGAGCAGTACGTTCTTCTGTTCCTTCTACCTTTAATGCCCATCCTGTGTAAGGATTGTCGCTCGGTGTCCAAGTAAAGGTAATGAGATACTTCTTGTAGCCGGTCTTTGAATTGTTGAGTTTTGTGTCATACGAGGCTTCCAACCAATCTTCGGGGGCATCTATGGTGGTGAAATCATTATAATGGATCCATCCTTCAGCAGAACTTCCGCCATCATTGACAAGGAGATCGAACAACTGGTCTTGGTCGTCATTGGTGAGATCGAGCTCATAAGTGTAAACATAGTTCTCGCCTGTGAGCGTTACGGCTTCTACAGTCCACTTCGTGAAGTCACCTACAATCTGTACCTTTTCGGGAGCAACGATGCCTGCATTGAGTTTCTCGGCTGCCAGTTCCAGCTTGTATTCGGCCGGAGTGAGGGTGAAGGTCAGCTTGTAGTCGCCGGCTTCGGTGAAGTCGTATACATTGTTTCCTGATGCAGGAATCTGCCAGATGCCTTCGTCCTCGCGGGTTTCGTTGGTGGCACTGCCGTCGTATACTTTGTAGGAGTATCCGTGTGCTTCTGCCGTGAAGCTGTCGATGACCAGCGTCCAAGTGCCGTCGCCGTTGTCGGTCATGTCGTTATCGTGGTTGATGTTCCAACCGCCAGTCAGTTCACCGGAGATGGTGTAGGATGAAGGGAAGTAAGTTACGGGATACGAATACTCCTTTCCTTCTTCAAAGACAAAGTCTTCTGTCTGTGTTCCGGCATTGTTGTTGAAGATGATGTTTGTGGGTGCCGCCGTTAAATCGGCAGAGAATGTATAAACATCGTGTCCGTCCTTCTGTGTACCGTTGCTTATAAGTTCGATGCCAGGCCAGCTCTTGCCGTCTATATCGCCTCCGGTATTGTAAGGATATGCATACACTGCATCCCAGTTGCCCGTGTTGACGAATGTAGCCGTGTAGGTCTCGGTGGGTGTGGCAGAAACAAGTGTAGCTTCAGCCGTAAGTGATGGTGTACTTGGATTGAAGGTAAATGTAACATTATAAGTTCCACTTTCTCCAATGTTTAGCGTAGCATTACTGCCGTTGTAAGTTCCATCTGCTCCGTAGCTGATCGTCCAGCCATCATGTCCGTAGGTGACTTTGTATTCAATGTTACCTGCTTCCAACTCTACATTTTCTTTCGTCCAGGTCCATGCACCATCGGATGTTTCCGTCATGTCGTTGGCGGGAAGGTCTACAGACCATACTGTACCAAATAGCACTTTACTATTACCAACCAGCGTGTATATATGTTCGTAGGTTTTTCCATCGACGAATGTGAGGTCAGGTGTCTGCGAAGAACCACCATTGTTGAAGATGATTTTCTCAGGCGCACTCAAGCCCGTGTAGGTATAAGTGTAGGCATCGCCGGACTTCGTCAGTTCTTCACCAGGCCATGGCTTCGGTGCAACTGCCGATTCTCCATCGCCACTCCAGACGTAGGCATAGACATTGCTCCAGTTCGCATACTTGAATTTAACAGTGAAATCTGATGCGCTTTGAACATAGTTGGCATTGATATTTGTAGCAGAACCTTGGTTGGTTTTGTCCCATTCGTACACGTTTCCGTTAACTAAGGTGAGATTGGCAGTCTGTGGACTGCCTGAACCAAGGTTGAAAATGCCATTGATTGAGGTGGCATCCGTGCCCGTAATGGTGTAGGTGTAAACTTCGTCATCCGTATCGGTGACATAGTTGTGCTTTGTTGTCTTGGTCATCTGCATGCCTGGCCATGATGTGCCGGACACATTGGGTATATTCCAATAGTGCAGATTGACTTTCTCTGTAGTGTTGACTTTAACATAGACGGTAAAGTCTGCGTATGCACCGGCTATAAACAGCAATGGACATAGCAGCCACAATAAGGTTAATAGTCTTTTTTTCATAAATGTTTGATTTTAGTTAATGTTTATGGAATGTTTCTTTTAAAGTTTTTAGCGTTTTGCTGTTTAGAGGTTTTGCTTGTGTATCAGTTGCAAAGATATAATTTTCTGGAAAAAGTGCAAAGCTTTTTCAAAAAAACTTATAAGGAGAGAACGCCCAAGCCCCTATTTTGTGATGGGACTTAGGCGTTGATGGCTGCTGCATAGCTTTTTCGGGTGCAGCTATCGGATCATGATTTTCTTTCCTTGGGTAATGTAGATGCCTTTCGGTAAGGTGGTATCGTTGATGTTGGATGACACCTTGCGTCCTTGCAGGTCGTAAACGGCGGCATCGGCGGCTTCCGTAGCCGATACGGATTGGATGCCTGCCGGTGTGGTAGCGGTGGCTACATAGCCGTTGGAGTTGTAGTATCCGCCGTTGACGAAGACAAGGTTTTGCGTCTGTGGCGAAGGGGTGTTGTTGAAGATAATCATTTCCGGCTGGTCTCCCTTGTCTTCACCTCCGTCCCAAAGGTATACGGTGTTGCCTTCTTGGGTTGTACCGACGGCCTTGAGGGCTGTGCCGGGCCACGTCCCGCCTGTGTAGTTCTTAGTGGAACTCCATGCCCATGCGCTGGGATTGATATATTCGCCGTCGCCCTCGAAGTAGGCGTAGATGTGTCCGGGCAGGGTGGTGGCGCAGTTGGGCAGCTGGCTTGGGTCGGCTGAGCCGTCGTAGACGTAGGTGACATCATTGGCTGTCTCTGCTCCGTCGTAGGTGAGATAGGTGTCGGAGTCAATTCCGGGGATGTCATCAGTCTGGTTGCCGGCATTATCTGTGAGGATAATGTTCGTGACGGGTGCGGTGAAAGTATGCTTGTACCACGTCTTGCTGTCATCGGTGGTATAAGTCTCGGTCATTTCCTTTCCGGGCCATGCTCCGTTGAGGTTTCCGTCGCTGTTCCACGCGTAGAGGTAAGGTGCTTTGTCGGCGTTGACATAGATGGTAAAGGTCTTGTTTTCCTTGGTGAGAAGTCCGTCTACGGTAACGTTGTCGCTCACATAGTAGGCATAGTTTGTGCCGCTGGAGATGAGCTTGAAGCCGTTGGTGTTGTATCCGATGACGAGTCCACTCATAACGAGTACGGATCCCTTGGTTCCGTTGACCTTGATGACGTATCCGTTGCCATATTCCGACTGGTATTCAATGTTACTTTGGTTGGTAATGCCGGCGGCCTTGCGTGCCAGGATCATGTTGGCGATTTCGGTTTTGTAGCTCTTCCAGTGGGGAAGGAAGATGCAGGGCGTTCCGGGCATGCCGAGGATGAAGGCGTTGGCAGCCAATACGTTCTCGTAGATGCGGTTCAGTGCCTTTCCGTCTTCCTTGCGCCAGGTGTCGTGGTTGTCAATGAAGGTGACGGCATAGCGGTTCATTTCTGGCGAACCGGCGATGCCTTTGTCGGAAAGTTCACTCCAGTTGCCGCCTCCGAAAGCACTGTTGAGGATGAACTTCAAGGGGAAGTCGAAGGCGGCTGAGGTCTTGCCGGTGCTGTTGATCCATCCCGTTACATTGCTGAAGGTTCCATCCCAGTATTCACCTACGCAGAATTTGGGATTGGCCGACTGGTTATAGATT
>CAMHEA010000048.1 GCA_946184025.1 uncultured Prevotella sp. | reverse complement strand
AGCACCTTTCACCATGCAGCAGACTCCGAAGGATGAGATCTGGATTGCACCCTACGAGGCAAAGAACATCTATATGCGCATGTTCCACCATGAGGGACGCGCTTGGAATCCTGAGAAGCAAGGCATCACGACCCTGTTCAACGAATATTATGGCGGCGGAATGAACGGCATCGTATTCCAAGAACTCCGCGAAGCACGCGGACTGGCTTACAACGCATACGCACTCTATAGCCGTCCAAGTAGGAAAGGCGAGTCAGAGAGCTTCTTTACCCACATCATTACGCAGAACGACAAGATGATGGACTGCGTAAGACAATTCCACGAGATTCTCGACAACATGCCGCAGAGCGAAGCAGCCTTCCAGATTGCAAAGGACGCGGCCATGAAACAGATTGCCAGCCAGCGGACTACAAAGTTCAGCATCCTCAATGCCTACATCAATGCACAGCGTCTGGGACTCGACTACGACCTCAACGAGAAGATTTACCGCCTGCTTCCCACCCTACAGTTGAAGGATATTGTCGAGTTCGAGCAGCAGAACATGAAGCACAAGCCTTATCGCTACGTCATTCTCGGCGACGAGAAAGAACTCGACACCCAGGCACTCGAGCAGATAGCCCCCATCCGTCGGCTCACTTCCGAAGAGATCTTCGGCTACTAAGCCGTCCGTAACGAATTTAACATTATACAATCCGTAACAATAACATTATGGCAAACAACCCTGAATTTAAGTACGCCCCCATGTTTCAGACGGGGAAAGACACAACCGAGTATCGCCTCCTGACCACCGAAGGCATCACCACCGGAGAGTTTGAAGGCAAGGAAATCGTCAAGGTGAGCCCCGAAGCACTCACCCTGCTCGCCCAGCAGGCCTTCCACGACGTGGAGTTCATGCTGCGCCGCGAGCACAACGAGCAAGTAGCAGCCATCCTCAACGACCCGGAAGCCAGCGAGAACGACAAGTACGTCGCCTTGCAGTTCCTCCGCAACGCCGAGACCGCAGCCCGCGGCATCCTCCCCTTCTGCCAGGACACGGGCACGGCCATCATCCACGGTGAGAAAGGCCAGCAGGTCTGGACCGGCTTCGAAGACGAGGAAGCCCTTTCGCGCGGTGTCTACAATACCTTCACCGAGGACAACCTGCGCTATTCGCAGAACGCACCGCTCAACATGTACGACGAAGTAAACACCCGCTGCAACCTTCCTGCACAGATCGACATCGAAGCAACAGAAGGTGCCGAATACCGTTTCGTCATGGTTGCCAAGGGCGGTGGCTCTGCCAACAAGACTTACTTCTACCCCATGACCAAGGCCACCATCCAGAACGAAGGCACACTCCTCCCCTTCCTCGTTGAGAAGATGAAGAGCCTGGGCACCGCAGCCTGTCCGCCTTACCATATTGCTTTCGTCATCGGAGGCACCTCGGCCGAGAAAAACCTGCTCACCGTGAAACTCGCCTCCATCAAATACTACGACAACCTGCCCACGACGGGCGACGAGACGGGACGTGCCTTCCGCGACACCGACCTTGAGCAGAAGCTCCTGAAGGAAGCCCACAAGATCGGCCTCGGCGCACAATTCGGCGGCAAGTACCTCGCCCACGACATCCGCGTCATCCGCCTGCCCCGCCACGGAGCCTCCTGCCCTATCGGCATGGGGGTCAGTTGCTCGGCCGACCGCAACATCAAGGCCAAGATCAACCGCGAAGGCATCTGGCTGGAGAAGATGGACAGCAACCCGGCAGAACTCATCCCGGCAGCCTATGCCAAAGCCGGCGAAGGCCAGAACAGCATCGAAATAGACCTGGACAAGGGCATCGATGCCGTACGCGAGGAACTGACGAAGTATCCCGTAAGCACCCGTGTGAGCCTCCGAGGCACCATCATCGTGGCACGCGACATCGCCCACGCCAAACTCAAGGCACGCCTGGATGCCGGCGAGGGACTGCCGCAGTATTTCAAAGACCACCCCGTGCTCTATGCCGGACCGGCCAAGACCCCCGAAGGCTACCCTTGCGGCTCCATGGGCCCCACCACCGCCAACCGCATGGACCCCTATGTAGACGAATTCCAGGCCAATGGTGCGTCGCTCGTGATGATTGCCAAGGGCAACCGTGGCCAGTGCGTCACCGATGCTTGCCACAAACACGGCGGATTCTATCTCGGCACCATCGGCGGCGTGGCTGCCGTCCTCTCCCAGTCGAGCATCAAGAGCATCGAATGCGTTGAATATCCCGAGCTCGGAATGGAAGCTGTATGGAAGATCCGCGTAGAAGACTTCCCGGCATTCATCCTCGTCGACGACAAGGGCAACGACTTCTTCCAACAGCTGAAGCCCTGGTGCCCCAACTGCAAATAAGCAGACATTGAACGCAAGACATACCCAAGCCCCTGCCTCCGGCTTCCTTCTTCCATGAAGAAGTCCGAGGCAGGGGCTTTCTTTCTGTTCACACCCCCTCAGGAGTCCTCGCTTTCAAGATGATCTCTCCCCTCCATGAAGGAAGGCTGGAGAACGCTCATCTTGCATGTCGCCTCCACTCAACGGCTAAAAATGCCACACCCATCCGACGGAAGTGCCACAGTCGCAAGAATTTTTAATTTATTTTTTCTCAAAAAATAAATTGTTTTTTCTGAATTTTTAAATTAAAAATTCTAACGCCCAAAGCCTGTTCTGCAACTCACTGAGGCTCAAGGGGATACAAAGACGGGCACACCCGCCTCTCAGGACGCACTCCGGCAATGAAGGTTCAGCGCATCTAACAATGAAGGCTCAGCACATTCGGCAGGCAGCCATGCTGTCCCAGCCGGCCGCCCAACCGTTATTTTATGCTAATATGTCGGTTGTTTCGCGGTTTTTTATTACTTTTGCAAGTGAATTCGAATTCGAGACAATTATGGACATCAACAAGACCAACGCTCCCGAACGCAGTGCCGTGGTGGAAGTGCGTCCCAAGGAGTTGGAGTGTGACGTAGTCAGATTCCAGAACAACAAGGAAAAGTGGGTGGCTTTCGTCGGACTGCTCGACGGACGACCCTACGAAATCTTCACAGGACTCCAAGACGACGAGGAAGGCATCGTCCTTCCCAAGACGGTGCTCAACGGAAAGATCATCAAGCAGACCAACGACGACGGCACACACCGCTATGATTTCCAGTTTGAGAACAAGCGCGGCTACAAGACCACGGTCGAAGGGCTGAACGAAAAGTTCAATCCTGAATACTGGAACTACGCGAAACTCATCTCCGGCGTACTGCGCTACGGCATGCCTATTGAGCATGTCATCAAGCTGGTAAGCTCACTCTCGCTCAAGGACGAAAGCATCAACACCTGGAAAACGGGCGTGGAGCGGGCACTGAAGAAATACCTTCCCGGAGCCACAGAAGAACCGGAGACAGCACTGTGACAAATAAGAAAGCAGCCAATATGCGCGTGACGGACAGCTACATCCATCTGCAAAACCTGCGTTTCAGGGCCCTCCACGGCGTGCTGGAGCAGGAACGGACGGTCGGCGGAGACTACCGGCTCGACCTGCGCATGCGCTATCCGCTGGAAAAGGCCATGGAGAGCGACGACGTAGGCGACACCCTGAACTATGCCGAAGCCTACGCCATCGCCAAAAGGGAGATGGACATTCCCTCGCGACTGCTGGAGCATGTGGCGGCACGCATTGTCCAAGCCCTGTTCAACGTCTATCCGCTGCTGGAAGCCATCGACCTGAAGCTCACCAAGGTGACCCCACCCATGGGAGCCGACTGCGACGGAGCCGGCGTGGAGTTGCATGTAGAAAGAGAACACTGACAACGACAATATGAAGACAAAGATATTCCACCTTATTATATTATGCATGCTGGCCGTGACAGCCACGGCGGCCAACCAGAAGTTCACCCTCGTCATCGACGCGGGCCACGGCGGTCACGACGCAGGAGCCATCGGCTCCCTGACCAAGGAGAAAACCATCAACCTCAACGTGGCACTCGCACTGGGAAGGCTCATCGAACAGAACTGTCCGGACGTGAAAGTCATCTATACCCGCAAGACCGACGTGTTCATTCCCTTGCAGGAACGGGCTAACATCGCCAACAAAGCCAGTGCAGACCTCTTCATCTCCGTCCATACCAACTCCCTGCCGGCCGGAAGAATTGCCCGTGGCTTCGAAACCTACACCCTGGGTATGCACCGGGCCAAGGACAATCTCGACGTGGCCATGCGCGAGAACTCCGTCATTTCTTTGGAGACTGACTACAAACAACGCTACCAAGGCTTCGACCCGAAGTCTTCGGAGAGCTACATCATGTTCGAATTCATGCAGTCGGCCAACATGGAAAAGAGCGTGGAACTGGCCAAAATCATCCAGCGCGTCGTATGCAATACCGTCGGACGAAACAACAAAGGCGTGCATCAGGCCGGCTTTCTGGTGCTCAGAGCCACTTCCATGCCGAGCTGTCTGATTGAGCTGGGCTTCATCTCCACCCCGGACGAAGAGGCATTCCTCAACTCCGACGAAGGCGTGAACGCCATGGCCAACGGCATCTACAAGGCATTCGTCGAGTACAAGAACAAATTCAACGACAAAGTCGTCGTTCCCTATGCGGCACCAAAGAACCAAGGCTTCCAGAACGTTGGCCACGCCCTGCCGCAAAACATCCAGACCAAACCCGAAACCAAGCCCGCCAGCACCAAGAAGGCCAAAGCCGCTAAGACGGAGCAGAAGCAGAATGCCGCCCCCGCAGCCAAACAGCAGGAGAAAACGCCAACAACGGCTCCCGCCTCCAGCCCCCAGACAGCCAAGGCAAACACCGGCGGTATCGTGTTCAAGGTACAGATTTTCGCCGTGAACAGGACGTTGCGCCCCGGCAGTCAGCAGTTTAAGGGTCATAAGGACGTGGACTCCTATCAGGAGAACGGTCAGGTGAAATACACCATCGGCGCTTCCAGCGACTACAACAGCATAGCCACCCTACGCAAGAAACTCATGGAAGACTTCCCTGAAGCCTTCATCGTGGCCTTCAAGAATGGAGAGCGCATGGATGTGAACAAAGCCATTACCGAAAGCAAGCAAAAAGGAAAATAAAAACAATAAAGACACGACGTATATGAAAATAAAGAATGAAGTAAGGATTGCCCTCGTGGCCGTTATCGGCATCATGCTGCTCTTCTTCGGCATGCAGTTCCTCAAGGGACTGGACCTGTTCTCGTCCGATACGCAGTACAAAATGAAGTTCGACGACATCAGCGGACTCTCCGCCTCCAGCCCCATCTATGCCGACGGATTCCGGGTGGGCACGGTCAAGGCCATCGACTATGACTTCAACAAGCACGGCGACATCACCGTCGACGTGGGTATCAACAAGGAAATGCAGATACCCGAAGGCACACGCGCCGAAATCGTCAGCGACATGCTGGGCAACGTACAGGTAAACCTGCTCATGGACCGCTCAGTGGAGAAGATGCTGGCACCAGGCGGGCTCATCGACGGAACCATCAACGACGGAGCCTTGGGACAAGTGAAGAGCATGGTGCCGGCCATCCAGCAAATGCTGCCGAAGCTCGACTCCATCCTGACCAACGTCAACGCACTGCTGGCCAATCCGAACATTGCCTCCTCGCTCCACAATGTCAACCTGATCACGTCAGACCTGACCAACTCGACCCGCCAGCTCAACCAGCTTCTGGCACAAGTGAATCAGCAATTCCCGCAGCTGATGGGCAAAACCGACCGGCTGCTCGACAATGCCAACGGCACCATAGCCTCGGCAGGAGGCATGATAACCAACCTCAACGGCAAACTGGACGGCGTTGACGTGGCCGCTACCATGCAGAAGGTGGAGCAGACACTGAGCAACGTGCAGCAACTGACCGACAAGATGAACGACAAGAACGGATCGCTGGGGCTGCTGATGAACGACAACACGCTCTACGACAACCTCTCCAACACGATGCGGGATGCCGACTCGCTGCTCGTCAACTTCAAGGCGCATCCCAAACGATATGTCCACTTCTCCATCTTCGGCAAGAAAGACAAGTAGGAAGAAACTTCCGGAACAAGTAATAAAGGCTGAATTACTTGGCAATATAGCCTGAATTGCACGGCAATAAAGGCTTTATTGCTCTGTAATAAAGGGCAAATTGCCACACGCCCAGATAGCTTTCAGAAGCTGGAAGAACTTCAGACGGATAAAGAAAGGACATGAAAGGCAAACTGGCCGACATAAAAAGGAAAAGCATTTGCAATTTAAATTAGGTCTAAATAGAAGCCTTCATGTTCCACGCTTTAATCAGTTAAACGTAAGGTTTGCATTATCAGCAACTTTTAGGGCTTCAGCCAAGTGTTTCACTGCCGATATATAAAAATAAATGAAGGTAATAAAATCTGTTGACTATCAAGCCGTTGGAGATACACAAACGAAAAAACAGACGGCATCCTGCCTGAAAACGCCACAACATGCGCTGTCAGTGCATTTTAGCGTAATCAACAGATAAAGTATAAAAAATTCGGATTGCTCCGTTTGGAAAAAGATTGCTATCTTTGCATTCGGAATCTATCAACCGATACGGAATACCGAAGTTATAGTAAGAAAATGAGTAACAAATCCTATATGCTGTGGGAAAACAGCCTCTCGATGATTCGGGAGAATGTGACCGAGCAGCAGTTCAAAACATGGTTCAAGCCCATCGTCTTCGAATCCTTCAAGGAAGAGACGAAGACGTTGCTGGTTCAGGTGCCCAGCCCGTTTGTGTACGAGTACCTGGAGGAGAACTATATTGACCTGCTAAGCAAGGTTCTCACGCGTGTATATGGAGAAGGAGTCAGGTTAACCTATCGCGTCGTGACCGACAAGGCTCACAACCTGACGCAAGTCATTCAGGCTAATCCCGTAGAGAATATAGATTCGCAACGCCCCACGGCGCGCGCCAATCAGGCACGCACCCCGTTGGATGCCGCACAGGCCGACTTGGACTCACAGCTGGATCCGCACAAGTCGTTCAACAACTTCATTGAAGGCGACAGCAACAAACTCTCCCGCTCTATCGGACTCTCCATTGCCGAACATCCGAACACGACACAGTTCAATCCGATGTTCATCTATGGTCCGTCGGGCTGCGGAAAGACCCACCTCATCAATGCCATCGGCTTGCGCACAAAGCAACTCTATCCGCAGAAGCGCGTACTCTACATCAGCGCACGTCTGTTTCAGGTGCAATACACCAACTCTGTGCTGCAAAACACCACCAATGACTTCATCAACTTCTATCAGACCATCGACGTGCTGATTGTGGATGACATTCAGGAGTGGCTCAATGCGACGAAAACCCAAGACACGTTCTTCCACATCTTCAACCACTTGTTCCGCAACGGCAAGCGCATCATCCTTGCATCCGACCGTCCGCCAGTGGACCTGAAGGGCATGAACGACCGTCTGATTACTCGTTTCAAGTGCGGTCTCATTGCAGAGTTGGAGAAGCCCAACGTGCAGCTGTGCATCGATATCCTCAACCACAAGATTCACCGCGACGGACTCCACATCCCAGAAGAGGTAGTCCAGTACATAGCGCAGACCGCCAACGGCAGTGTGCGCGACTTGCAGGGTGTCATCAATTCCCTGCTGGCCTACAGTGTGGTCTACAACAGCAACATCGACATGCGTCTGGCAGAGCGAGTCATCAAGCGTGCAGTCACCATCGACGACAAACCGCTGACCGTAGACGACATTATGGACCGTGTGTGCAATCATTTCAACGTGACCTCAACGGCCATTGCCAGTCGAAGTCGCAAGCGTGAATACGTCATTGCACGTCAAGTATCCATGTATCTGGCACAGAAGTACACCAAGATGCCGGCCTCCCGTATCGGGAAACTGGTAGGCGGACGTGACCACTCTACGGTCATCCACAGCTGTTCACAGATAGAACAGCGCATCAAGGTAGACAGAAACTTCTGTGAAGAAATAGAAAGTATTGAAAACTCATTCAGACTTAAGAACTAATACGGAAGAGGGCGGGTCGAAGTGATTTCGATCCGCCCTCGTTTTATATAGTATTCAATGTATGTACGGGGCACAATGTCCTTACGCCAATCTTCATTCCGTCTGTTGAGCCATCAGGCTTCTCCACTTGAAGAAGCCCAGCACGGCTATGACCACATAGAGGGCGTAGAGCGAAGCCTTGAAAGGGATGTCCTTATAGAAGTACAGGCCGCAGGTAACGACATCCACCACAATCCAGATGAACCATTGTTCCAGATACTTCCGGGCCAGTGCCCAGATGCCGACGAAGCTCAACGCCGTCGTGAAACTGTCGGCAACGGGTACACGGGAGTCAGTATAGCTGACCAACAGCCAATAGATGGTTGCCCAGATGGCCAGCGTGGCCAGTGTCCAAGGCACGACCAGCCCTCGCTTGAAATGCGTGATGGGCGTGGCCGTGCCTTTTTTCGCATCCCGTTTGTCTTTCCTGATCCAGTTGAAATAGCCGTAGACGGTCATGGAGAGGTAATAGAACTCCATGGCGCAGTCCGCATAGAGCCCTTTCTGATAATAGAGCACGATGCCAAGTGCCTGCATCAGGAATCCCACGAGCCACATCCAGATGCTGGCCTTATATTCCAGCAGGATATAAGCCAATCCCAATACCGTTGTCGTGATGTCCAGCCAGTGGTCAAGAATGAATGTCTGCATCCCTTTTTCCCTTCTTTTTCTGAATTAGAAACGCAACGTCAGATGTCCCAATGCGGTGAAACCGGCCGACGGCGTGAAGCCAATCTGGTAGTAACGGTTCTCGTTGGCATGGCCGTAGCTCTCGCAGATGGCCGAGTAGACCCATCCATAGGATGCGTAGCGACGGGCAAAGACATTGTTGAAGTCCACTCCCAGCACCACTTCCTTAATGCCGAGAGCCTTCGTAACCTTTGCCGTATAGCTCAGGCTGAGGTCTGACGTGGCATAACAGGGCAGCGAACGCTCCTTGTTCTCCGTATTGTCGAGATACTGCCGGCTTACAAACCCCGTGTGCCATACGGCCTGGAAGCCCTGGTAATGGAAGTTGGCAAATCCATTGAGGATGACACTCGGCGAATAGGCCAACGCCGCGTCGTCATAATGGAACCTGCGCAGGCCGTCGCCGTCGCCGTCGGTGTGGCAATTGGCTGCATCCTCATTGCCTTCCCAGTCGTCCCAGTCCTCTACATATTCGTCGAAGTCCTTGATTTTGTTGATGCTCAAGGCCGCATTGCCTTCCAGCGTCAGCCAGGGAGCAAGATCCCAGCCTGCCGTCAGCTCCACACCCGTACGATAACTCTTCTTGATGTTCGTCGTCAGGTTCTCGCCGATGTCGCTTTTCAGACCCGTCTGTACGAACTGATCCTTGTAGTCCATGTAATAGACGTTCACACCTGCCCGCCAGTTGCGGCCCGTGAAGGTATAACCAGCCTCATAGTCGAGCAGCATTTCGGCCTTCGGAGCCGGATAGTTGCCGTTGTCCGTGAAGTTGTTGCGTTCCGGTTCGCGGTGGCTCATGGCAAAAGACGCATACGCCCGATGTCCATCCTGCTGGAAGCTGACCCCCGCCTTGGGATTGAGGAAGTTGTAATGCTCATTGATGTCAAGCCGCTGGTTGGCCCAACGGCCTTCCTCCTCATAGAACTTATCGTTGATACCATCGGTCTTGTAGTCCACATGGCGGTATTGCACGTCCGCAAACACATCCCAGGCAGGCGTCAGGTGGTACAGTGCTTTCAAGAATACATTGCCGTCGTTCTTCGTTGCATCCGAGTTATAGTAGGAATAGTCGCCAGCCGACAACACCTCACGGCTCAACTCCGGATGGGCGATGTAGGTGACATAGCCGAAATGCGGACTCTTGAAGTGTTGCAGCGACAGACCGGCAATCACATCCCATCGCTCGCTCTTGTAGTTGCCGTTCCATACCAGCCCGTAGGTGTCCTGCTTCATACCTTTCTTCCTGACGAAATCCGTACGCTTCACCTTGTTTCCCTCACTGTCAGTGAACGACAGACCGAACTTCGACAGTTTGTTCTGCGGCCGGAACTCACGATAGTAGCCGTAGCCGTGCGTATAGTGGAGCGAAGCGGACGTGCTCCAGTGGGTATTGATGTTCCAGGCAGCCGAGAGAATGTTGTGGTTCTGCCAGAAATTGTCCGTCGTCTTGTCCCACAGCGACCCGTCGGCCATGCGGTAACGCTCCGTGTGGTAGCCTCCGTTGTCGTCGAACACCAGTTGCTCGTACAGGCTGTTGTATCGTCCCAAGCCCGCATCATACAGATCCTTATAGTTTCTGATACCCGTTGCCGAGCCATAGGTGCCGTCCATGAGGCTCAGGTCGTCGTTACCCGCCGTCACGCCGTTCCACGCCTGCCCAGTTTTCTCGAAGTTTCCAATGTTCTTATAGCGTAGGGTGAAGCCGTTGCCGAGCCACGTCAGGCCACCATAGTAGCTGCCCGAGCGGCCGCTGGTGCCATGAATGTATCCGTCCGTGTTCGTTTCGTGATATGCCCCGTCAAAGATGAGGTGGTTCCACAGCAGTCCCGTGGAGAAAGAACCGCCGAAACGATAGGTGTTATACGATCCCCAAGCTCCCGTCAGCTCCAAGGCAGGCTTCTCCGAGGGTGCTTTCGACGACAGGGCCACCGTTCCGCCGAACGCACCGTCACCATTTGTCGACGTACCTACGCCACGCTGGATCTGCACACCGCCCAGCAGCGACGCATAGCTGTTCATATTGGCCCAGAACACGCATTGGTCCTCCGGCGAATTGAGTGGCACGCCGTCCAGCGTCACGTTGATGCGCGAGTCGCCGGCACCACGGATGCGCAAGTAGGACGTTCCGGCACCCACGCCGTTGTCGCCCCACGCCATCACACCGGGAGTCTGCGCAAACAGAAACGGCAACTCACGTCCCGTCGTGGAAAAGCCCTGCAACTCCTGTTTCTTGATGTTGGCCACGGCAAAGGGAGCATTCTTCTGTCCCCAGACACCTTTCACCACAACCTCCTGCAACTCCTCCAGCATCAGCGAGTCGCTCGCCGCGCCGTCATCTGCACTTTCAGCCTGCGACGACAAAGTCCCCGCAGCCCATAGCACACAAAAGAAAAATCTTTTCATCTTTTACCTTAACACTAATAATAACACAAAAAGGGGCATCCTTTTATGTTGCCTTTTCCCTACGGCGGCATTACCCGCATCAGGTCAGAGGGTATCATCTCAGCCACGGCAACGCCGCAGCACCCCTTTAGCTATCACTCTGATAGCCGCTGCAAAGGTACGAATAAGCGAGTACAAAACAAAAGAAAAGACCAAGAAATTGAACTTTTCATGGATTTGGTCGAGCGAAAGTACCTTCTGTAAAGGGACAATGAAGCAAGCAAAAAGCAAAAGAAAAGCACAGATTTCTTTTTGATTCCGATCATCACATGCCCCATTTCTCAACAAGCCCAAGCCCACCCTTGCAAGTCTCTGAGCCTCAGTGGTTTAGTAAAACGGCTTCAGTTGCGAGAATTTTTAATTTATTTTTTCTCAAAAAATAATTTATTAATTCTCAAAAAATAATTTAAAAATTCTCGCGACTAAGGCACTCTCGGAGAATGAGCGAGGCTTTTCCGCGTGATGGGGCTGTTTCTCACACCGAGGAGCGCGGAGTCTTTGGAGGCAGAAGCATCATTACTTCATGCAAATGTGCGATTTATTATGGATAGGAAGTAAGGAGGCCACGGAGGAGAACCTTTAGTTCGAAATATAAGGAGACAGCCGCCTGACTTATCATTTAGGGAGCCGCCCCCGTCCTCCTGCCTCTGTGGCCTCCGAGCTACGGGCTCCTCCTCTCTTTGCTCGTTTCCTCTGCGTGGGGATAGTGAAGTATCACTCCGATGTCGGATGCCCCAAAAGAAGGCGGCGGAGCCACTCAAGGGTGGTTCCGCCGCCTCAGCAATCTGGTTAATCAGGTACGCGCGTACCTTATATTATATATATACTTCCATTCGTTCTATTCCTTCCGTGGGGGTAGCATCCTGCCCGCCACTTCCAGAATCGCCGTTCCGAAGCCTGCTCCGGACTATTTCTGCACGAATTTCTTTCCGTTCTGGATGACGACACCCTTGTAGCTGTCGTTGACGCGCTGTCCGGCGAGGTTGTACTTCGCTGCCGTCGTCGTCGGCTGACTGTCGTCTACGCGGGCAATCTTGTCGACAACCAGTTCCATGAAGTCGCTGTATACTTCCTTAGAATCGTAGTATGTCGTGGGAATCCAGCTTTCCGTTTCTGAGTCGTAGTTGAAGTCCGTCCAACCTCGAACCAGTTCCGTCATGGCACCCTCATCATAGGTCGGCATGTTGAAGTCGTTCCAACTCTTGTAGAGCACCGGATTACCGCTGTTGTAAGAATTATCCGTATAGTAATAGTTGACAAACGTATTGATGCCGCGGTCGTCGAAGATTACTTCCGTCAAGTCCTTGTCATCATAATAATTTCCATCTACGACATCTGCTTCATCGATGTATTCCTCTGCTTCCTCATAGCTTCCGTTCTCATCCGTGTAAGTCAGACTCCTTCTGGAAACAAAACCGTCATCGTAAGCCCAAGTCTGGGTATAGCCCCCCTGCTCGTCGTAAACGGCATCAATATCTGCTGTCCAACCGAATGTTAAAGATTTCAAGGTTGCCTTCTTTAAACGGCAGGCACCTTCGAGCAGGTCCACCGGATCATAGCAAAGCAGCTGCGTGCCGTCGAAGTCTTCCCATTCCTCCACGGTGAGCGTATAAGGATATGCGCCTTCAGGCACAACAGGAGCTCCGGCAACCTTCTTGTAACCCTTCTTGGCCGGTGCCTTCAGGTCTCCTCCAAAAGAAACTGGTGCATAGTTGATGCTTGCAGGCAGCCCTGTTGCTTCGTCGTAGGTCACTTCCATGCCGCCGATATTGGTATAGGGATTTTCCTCAGACAACTTATCATAGTCCAAAGCAAAAAATGCCGTCTTGAGAACGCGCCCCTGCTCATCACGGGTAATCTCCCAGTAGGACGGATACGACTTAGAAGCAAGCATTTTCTTGTGAGCCGGTGCCTTTATCGGTAACGGAGCACCGGGTATATCCTCTGTCCAGCCCTCTCCATCCCAAGAAAGGCGCTTGTAACTGGTCTGGAAGTCCTTTACATATTCATCGTAGGTATAGACGTCCTTTCCGAATGCATCCCATTCGTCGCCTTCAGCACCTTCGGCAGAGTCATACAGTGTGGAGAGAATGTTGCCATTCTCATCGTACTCGTTTGTTATACGATAACGATAAACGACGTTGCCTTCTTCGTTTCTTTCCAATTCAATCCGTTGCACAAGTCTTCCCTGCTCGTCATAGACCAGTTGGAACTCGAGATCTGGGTCTGCATACCAGTCTTCTGCCGTGTAGTCCCATTCATAAGAGAGAGCCTTCTGCGGCAGGAGGAGTGTCTTCTGCGCTTTCTTCATGGCTTTCTTGGCGCGTGCCTGCTGAGCCGCTGTGGGCTGTGGGCGTTCGTTCTTCTGCACATTCTGCTGTGCAGATACAGCTGTAGTTGCTGCAACCATCGCTGCAAATAGTAATGTTTTCTTCATAATGGTTATTGTTTTAATGGTTGATGTGTTAAATAAGAATAATCTCTTGCTGCAAAGTTAACAATTTATACTTAATATTCGCGGTTCTTACTGTTAAAGAACTTTAATAGCCGTAGAAAGTCCTTCATCCGGCCGTCTACGAGAGAAAGCGCACGCCCTAACGGGGCTGTTGAGAAAAAGATAGGATTTCTTTCGTTCTTTCCTCGCTTAATCGTACTATAAATAAGGTACTGCCACTCGACCAAGCCCCAGAAAAGTCCAAATTCTTGTCCTTTTCTTTTGCTTTGTACT
>CAMHEA010000047.1 GCA_946184025.1 uncultured Prevotella sp. | reverse complement strand
TTTGCCATGGGCATTGACAACTGCCTTATACAAGTCAACGGACCGGAGTTTCCCATTCTCGACGGATCGGCCGCCATGTATGTAGAAAAAATCAATCAGGTTGGCATTGAGGAACAGAACGCACCCAAAGACTATTATATCATCCGCAAGAAGATTGAAGTCAAGGACGAGGAAAGCGGTTCTTGCATTACCATTCTCCCCGATGACCAGTTCTCCATTACTGCAATGTGCTCGTTTGAATCGAAGTTCATCAACAGCCAGTTTGCCACACTTGACAATATGGAGAACTACGAAAAGGAAATATCCGCTGCCCGCACATTTGTATTCGTCCGCGATATAGAGCCTTTGCTTCAGGCAAACCTCATTAAAGGCGGAGACCTCGACAATGCCATTGTTATCTACGAGCGACAGACCACGCAGGAGCGGTTGGATATGCTTGCCGACATGTTGCATGTGCCCCACATGGATGCCACCAACCTCGGTTACATCCAGCACAAGCCTTTAGTCTGGGAAAACGAATGCACCCGCCACAAACTACTTGACATCATCGGTGACATGGCACTGATTGGAAAGCCCATCAAGGGACGCATCGTGGCCACCCGTCCCGGACACACCATCAACAACAAGTTTGCCCGTTTGATGCGCAAGGAAATCAAGAAGCATGCCGTACAGGCTCCCATCTACGACCCCAACGAGGAACCTGTGATGGACAACAACCGCATCCGCGAGTTGCTTCCCCATCGCTACCCCATGCAGCTGGTTGACAAAATCACAGCCATCGGCCCCACAAGCATCGTCGGCATCAAGAATGTCACGTCTAATGAGCCTTTCTTCGTCGGTCATTTCCCGCAAGAGCCCGTCATGCCAGGAGTTCTGCAAATAGAGGCCATGGCGCAATGCGGAGGCTTGCTCGTCCTGAATCAAGTAGAAGAACCGGAACGCTGGTCTACCTATTTCCTCAGTATCGACGACGTAAAGTTCCGCCAGAAAGTCGTACCGGGCGACACGTTGCTGTTCCGTGTTGAACTTCTCCATCCTGTCCGTCATGGCATCAGCTCCATGAAAGGCTATATGTTCGTCGGCGACAAGGTAGTCTCAGAAGCCACCTTTACCGCACAGATTGTCAAGAACAAGTAAGTGACGAACCAGATACTGAGCAACTGATATTGCAAACCTAATGAAAGATCAAGAAAAACTATGAATCAAATCAGTCCTTTAGCATACGTTCATCCAGAAGCAAAGCTGGGAGACAACAACATCATCGGCCCTTTCTGCTACATAGACAGGAACACCGTAATTGGCGACAACAATGTTTTCCAGAACAGTGTGACCATCAACTATGGTGCACGGATTGGAAACGGCAATGAGATCTTCCCTGGTGCAAGCATCTCCACCAAACCGCAAGATCTCAAGTTCAAAGGAGAAGACACCCTTTGCGAGGTCGGCGACAATAATTCCATCCGCGAAAACGTTACCATCAGCCGAGGAACAGCCTCCAAGGGCACAACGAAAGTAGGCAGCAACAACCTGTTAATGGAGAATATGCACATCGCCCACGATTGCGTTGTAGGCAACGGATGCATCATTGGCAATTCCACAAAATTCGCAGGAGAAGTAATTGTTGACGACTTCGCTATCATCTCTGCCACCGTATTAGCCCACCAATTCTGCCGGGTAGGCAGCTATGTGATGATTCAGGGCGGCAGCCGTTTCTCCATGGACATTCCCCCGTTCATCATTGCAGGCAAAGAGCCCATCCGCTATGCCGGACTCAACATCATTGGCTTGCGTCGTCGCGGTTTCTCCAATGAAACCATCGAGCTCATCAAGGAAGCCTACAACATTATATATAATAGTACGGGCACGCGCGCGGAGGCTATCCAGCAAATCAAGGACACCTTGACGGTTACGCCCGAAATCCAATACATTATCGATTTCGTGGAGTCTTCACAGCGAGGCATCATCAAATAAGGCTTGAACACACTCATCATCATATTAGGTCCAACAGGAGTCGGCAAGACGGAGTTATGCCTCCGTGTTGCCGATACTTTTCATATACCCATCATCAATGCCGACTCCCGACAACTCTTCGCCGAGATTCCCATCGGGACGGCAGCCCCGACACCCGACCAGCTACGCCGGGCACAACACTTTTTTGTCGGAACCCACCATCTGGATGACTATTACAGTGCCTCCATGTACGAAGAAGACGTGATGAAGTTGCTTGCGGAGCTATGGCAAGATAGCGGCACGCCACCCCATCTGGCCTTGCTCTCCGGCGGTTCCATGATGTATATAGATGCAGTCTGCAACGGCATCGACGACATTCCGACCATCGACGACACGACGCGCACATGGATGAAGAAACGGTTGGAAGCTGAAGGTCTCCCTAAACTTGTGGAAGAACTACGTCAGCTAGATCCAGAACACTGGGCCATCGTAGACAAGAACAATCCCCGCCGCGTCGTACACGCACTGGAAATCTGCCACATGACCGGAAAGACCTACACCTCTTTCCGAACCAACACTCAAAAACAACGTCCCTTCCAGATCCTGAAAATCGGCCTGAATCTTCCCCGCGAGGAACTCTACGAACGCATCAACGAGCGTGTTCTGCAAATGATTGAGAACGGAATGGTCGAAGAAGCACGAAAAATGTATCCACGCCGCGGGCTCAACTCCCTGAACACCGTCGGCTACAAAGAACTCTTCGAGCACTTCGACGGGACAACAACGCTCGACGAAGCCATCTTCAAGATACAAAGCAACACGCGTCGCTATGCCCGCAAGCAACTTACCTGGTTCAAGCGCGACACCTCCATCCACTGGTTCTCCCCCCATCAGACCGATGAAATCATACGATATATAAAAGCAAACGCATCATCTTCTTGCTGACAAAAAGCCACGAACAACCCATTGCATTGTTGTCCGTGGACTCCCATGCCCTATTCCACAGCCATCCCCCTCCCCCTGCGGGCCAAAGGCAATCAGGAACCCCGGCGTTTCTATCGCACCTGCGAATGAAAACATGGGGAAATATCAGTGCTTTCTTTCCACCTTGCACAACTCTTGCAGCTCCATGTGAAAGCAATACAGCCTATATTGCTGAGTAACATAGGCTGTATTGCTCGACAATAAACCCCATATTACTCAGCAATAAAGGCTATATTATCCGCAAGGAGACTTTTCCAGATTTCAAGGTGAACCTTGTCCGAGCCGTGAAAAAAGAAAGGACGAGAAAAGGAGTCGATTATTTTGCAGTTACGAATAAACTTCGTAACTTTGCAAAAGAAAACAGAACGCCAATAGGGGGTGTACCGGGCAGATCGGGATACTCATCAAATAAAATCGAAAACCGAGAGCAATTCTCATGTCAATGGCGGGCCACATAAACCCTTCGGGGCTAAGCTGCAAAGCCGGTGGATTACAACGACGGGGAATCCTCAAATCTTATCACAAGGAGTTTTCATCACATCGCGGTGCGCCCCTTTCCTTTTTTCTGTCGGCGACACTCCGCCAGGATATGAAAGAAGATAGAAGAAGGGCGGTCTGTCCCAAGATACAAACCCAATCAGAACAGCATGTTTAGTGGAATTGTAGAGGAGATGGCCAAAGTCGTAGCCATCAAGAGATACGGAGAAAACGTGGACTTTACGCTCACCTGCTCCTTCGTGAACGAACTGAAAATAGACCAGAGCGTGGCTCACAACGGCGTGTGCCTGACGGTGGTGACCATTGACGAAGACACCTATATGGTAACGGCCATGAAGGAGACGCTCGTGCGTTCAAACCTCGGACGTCTGCAAGTGGGCGACCGTGTCAACGTGGAACGCTCCATGCTGATGAACGGACGGCTGGACGGCCACATTGTACAAGGACATGTCGACGAGACGGCTGTTTGTACAGCCATGGATGATGCTGACGGCTCCACCTATTTCACTTTTGAATACAAAGATGACGTTGAAATGGCTCGCCGGGGCTACTTCACTGTCGACAAAGGCTCTGTAACGGTCAACGGAGTGTCACTGACCGTGTGCGAGCCAACGGCCAATTCTTTCAAGGTGGCCATCATTCCCTATACCCGCGAGCACACAAACTTTGCCGACATAAGCATAGGAACGGTCGTCAACCTGGAATTTGACATCCTCGGAAAGTATATTGCAAGGCTCAGCGACTTTTCAAAATGAATGTTAACACAAGGATTTTGTCGGTAAAAAAAGAACCCGGCTGGTATAACGGAGAATAAAAACATTCTCCGTTTTTCTATTCTATCGATTTTTTTCGTATATTTGTCGAGAGTTTAACACAAATGGAATGAACAAAAATCGAATGATCCTCATGGCACTGTCCTGTATCTTTCTCGCACATCCGATACTCGGTACTGCGAAAAAGTGGACCTTGGACGAGTGCATAGCCTATGCTTTAGACAACAACATTGCCTTGCAGCAAACGCGCATCAACAAACTTTCGGCTCACGAAGACGTGATGCAAGCCAAGGCAAACCTGCTGCCTTCGCTCAACGCGCAGACGAGTCAGAACATCGTGTATCAACCTTTTCCAGAGTCTGGAAGGTTTACGGTGGCCAACGGAACCGTAGAAAGCAGCGTCGACAAGGTGTACTATAACGGAAGCTATGGTCTGAACTTTAACTGGACGGTATGGAACGGCCGACGAAATCAGAATCAGGTCAAGCTCAATGAACTGATGGAACAAAAGGCGGCATTGGACTCTGCCATGACGGCCAACTCCATTCAGGAGCAAATTGCACAGCTCTATGTGCAGATTCTCTACTCAGCTGAAGCTGTCAAGGTGAACCGACAAAGTTTATCCACAAGCCAGAAGAACGAAGAGCGTGGCCAGGTGATGGTCGAAGTTGGCAAGATGAGCCAGGCTGACTTGGCCCAGCTGTCAGCCCAACGGGCACAGGACGAGTACAACATCGTTGCGGCTGAGAACAACCTCCGTAACTATAAGCGTCAGTTGAAACAACTTCTGGAAATCATTGACGACGAAGATTTTGACGTTTACATACCCGACAACGTGGAAGGGGACGCCCTACAAGTCATCCCAGCCCTGCCTGCGGTCTACGAAAAGGCACAAAGTACGCGGCCGGAGATTCAGAATCAGTTGCTGGCCATTGAACAGAGCAATGTGAACATGAACATCGCCAAGGCACAGAACCTCCCTACGGTGGGCATTACGTCTGGTATCGGAACCAATACCTCAACGATGAGCGACAACGGATGGGGTCAGCAAATGAAAAACAACCTGAACATGTCGGCTGGAGTTACCGTTTCCGTACCGATATTCGATAACCGACAGAGGAAAACGGCAGTGAACAAAGCACGGCTGGCCAAAGAAAGCAGCATGCTGGAACTGAAAAACCAACAGACACAACTCTATTCCACCATTGAAAGCTACTGGATACAGGCTGTGACCAACCAAAGCAAGTACAAAGCTGCACGCACAAACACTCAGAGTCAGCAGGCCAGCTACGAGATGCTCAGCGAACAGTTCCGCCTCGGACTGAAGAACATCGTGGAGCTGATGAACGGAAAAACAAATCTCCTTTCTGCCCAGCAGAATGAGTTGGAAAGCAAATACCTCACCTTATATAATATACAGATGCTCCATTTCTATGAAAGCGGCAGTCTGACACAATAAATAACCAACCCCAAAAGCATAAAAAACATAAAGCGATGAAAAAGAAAATCAGCAAGATATGGATTATCGTCGGTGCACTGGTAATTGCAGCCGTTGCAGCGTTCTTCCTGACAAAAAAGGATAAGAAAATAGAAATATCTTTTGAGACGGCTAAAGTGGAAGCCGCAAACCTGCAAAACAGTGTCACGGCAACAGGTACTATCGAGCCGGTAACTTCCGTTTCTGTCGGTACGCAGGTATCCGGTATTGTCGACAGGCTGTATGTAGACTACAACTCAGAGGTAAAGAAAGGACAAGTCATTGCAGAACTGGACAAGACAAACCTGATCAGCCAACTGAACTCGGCAAAAGCCAACCAGCAAAGTGCTGAAGCCAACCTTCAAAGCGCATTGGCCAGCCTGAGCTATCAGACCAATAACTACAATCGCTATACGACTTTGTATAAGAAAGGGTTGGTCAGTGCCGACGATTTTGAAACAGCGCGGCTTACTTACCAGCAAGCACAGGAGACCGTGGCAAGCAGCCGCCAGCAAGTGGCTACGGCCAAGGAAGAGGTGCAACGGGCACAAACGAATCTGGGATATGCAACCATCACCTCCCCCATCGACGGCGTTGTCATCTCCAAGAGCGTTGAAGAAGGACAGACTGTAGCCGCCAGTTTCAGTACGCCTGAGTTGTTTAAGATAGCAAAGGACCTTACAAACATGCGGGTTATCGCCGACGTTGACGAAGCGGACATAGGCAGCGTGAAGCCCGGCGAACGCGTAACCTTCACTGTAGATGCCTACCCAGACGACACCTTTGTAGGAGAAGTGAAGCAAGTTCGACTGGAAGCAACGACTACGAATAACGTTGTTACTTACGAAGTGGTCATTTCCGCCCCCAACGGTGACCTGAAGTTGAAACCTGGCCTAACTGCCAATGTCACGATTTTCACTGCCGAACGGAAGGGAGTATTGAGTGTCCCGAGTAAGGCTTTGCGCTTCACACCTACCAAAGAGACTGTTGGCAACAAGAAAATCATGGACGTAAACGCCAAGAACAAAGTATGGACATTGGAAGGCGAGACTCTGAAAGCTCATAAGGTAAGCATCGGAATGAGCGACGGAACCCATACCCAGATCCTCGACGGAATCTCTGCGGGTAAGCAGGTCGTTACAGAAATCAAGGTAACGGGCAACGAAGAGGAAGAAAGCGACGCACAGGAACGTAGTCCGTTTGCACCGGGTCCTCGGAATAACAAGAAGAAATAATGCATGAACAAGGAGCACTCGATGGAGAAAGAAAAGAAAATAGTCATTGAACTCGATCATGTAAAACGGGATTTCACGGTCGGCGAGGAAGTCGTACACGCACTGCGCGGAGTCTCTTTCAAGATTTACGAAGGTGAATTCGTCACAATCATGGGCAAGTCAGGCTCAGGAAAGTCTACGTTGCTCAACCAGTTGGGATGTCTGGACACTCCAACGAGTGGCGAATACTACCTTGACGGAGTCAGTGTGCGAACGATGTCGAAATCTCAACGGGCCATACTCCGCAACAGGAAGATTGGTTTCATCTTCCAAAACTACAACCTTCTGCCGAAAACAACAAGTGTGGAGAACGTGGAACTCCCCCTGATGTATAATGGATCCGTTTCAGCCAAGGAGCGGAGGGAACGAGCTGTCGAAGCACTGACGGCCGTCGGGCTGGGAGAACGCCTGAACCACAAGTCTAACCAGATGTCGGGTGGACAGATGCAACGCGTAGCCATTGCTCGTGCTTTGGTCAACAATCCTGCGGTTATCCTCGCCGACGAAGCCACCGGAAACTTAGACACACGCACATCCTTTGAGATTCTGGTGCTATTCCAAAAGCTGCATGCAGAAGGAAGAACCATTATCTTCGTGACCCACAACCCAGACATTGCCAACTATTCAAGCCGTAACATCCAACTGCGTGACGGAAGGGTCATCAGTGATGAAATAAACAACCATATTCTATCTGCAGAAGAAGGATTGGCAGCCCTTCCAGCCAACTCCGATGAATAGCATTTCTGTCCATCGGGAAGGCCGCATGAAAACGTAAAGAAATAGATGTAAAGGATCAAAGAGCATTATTTATGAATTACAGCAATCTGTTCAAGATAGCACTTCGAGCCATCGCAGCCAACAAGACACGGTCATTCCTGACCGCCTTGGGCATCATCATCGGTATAGCATCGGTAATTACGATGCTGGCTATCGGTCAGGGTACCAAGCAAAGCATCCAGTCCAACATCGCGGAGATGGGCTCCAACATGATCATGATTAGTCCGGGAGCAGACCGACGGGGCGGAGTCCAGCAAGATGCATCGTCCATGGAAACACTGAAATTGACCGACTACGAGGCCTTGCGCGATGAATGCAAATACATTAAAGCCATCAGCCCCACCGTATCGGCCAGCGGCCAGTTCATATACGGCAACAACAACACGCCATCTTCTATGACCGGTGCCAACGAAGATTATCTGGAGATTCGCCAGCTGAAAGTTGCCGATGGTGAAATGTTTACAGAAACAGACATCAAGACAAGTGCCAAGGTATGCCTACTGGGCTATACCGTTGCCGAAAATCTGTTCCCTGACGGCAGCGACCCCATTGGAAAGATTATCCGTTTCAACTCCATACCATTCCGCGTCATTGGCGTAATGGAAAAGAAAGGCTACAACTCCATGGGCATGGATCAGGACAATTATGTGCTGGCTCCATACACTTCCGTGATGAAACGCATCCTGGCACAGAACTACCTTCAGCAGATTCTGGCCTCTGCCGTCACAGAAGGAGTAACCGAACAGGCCACCGAAGAGATGACGACCATCCTCCGCCGAACCCACAAACTCAAAGATGCGACTGACAACGGGGAAGGCGATGAGGACGATTTCTCCATCCGTTCACAAGAAGAACTGGCCAACATGATGAACTCCACCATGAATATGCTGACGATTCTGCTGGGCTGCGTAGCTGGTATATCACTCATTGTCGGCGGCATCGGCATTATGAACATCATGTATGTGAGCGTAACCGAACGCACGAGAGAGATTGGACTGCGTATGAGTGTAGGTGCACGCGGCATCGATATCCTCAACCAATTCCTCATTGAGTCCATCCTCTTGAGCGTAACCGGAGGTGTCATCGGAGTATTCTTCGGCGTTGGAGCGTCCTACGCCATCAAAGCATTGGCCCACTGGCCCATTACCATCCAAATGTGGAGCATCATCATGAGCTTTGCCGTCTGCACGTTTACGGGCGTGTTCTTCGGTTGGTACCCGGCCAAGAAAGCTGCACAGCTCGATCCGATAGAAGCCATCAGATATGAGTAAGATTACCCGCATGGTCACAACATGGGGATTCTGGCTACAGGTAGCCATTTGGGTGTCCCTCTTCCTGTTGCCTTTGACATTCGTCCATCCGGACGAACAGATGAGTTTGCGGCTTTATCTGCTACGCATTTCATCCCCATTCTCCCAGTTCATCATCTTCTATATTAACTTCCTGTGGCTGGTTCCACAGTTCCTGAGGGGAAAGCACTGGCAGTTTTGGATGATCAATGCGATACTCATCATAATCCTGGCATTCTATGTTCATGCCAGCATGGAAATCTTCTGGAATCTCAAGCATCCCGTAAACAATGTAAACATCTCACTGACAAAAGCCTGGAGCATGGAACCAATGCTGCTGTTACGCGAGGCTTTCAACCTGTGCGTAGCCATCGGCATTGCCGTAGCCATCATCATGTCGCGCCGCTGGATTGAGACAGAAAAGGCCCGGCAGGAAGCCGATGTAGCACGCTCAGAAGCCGAACTCAGCAACCTACGTTCACAGGTGAACCCGCATTTTCTGTTGAACACACTGAATAACATCTACGCCCTCACCAGTTTTGACCCTCCACAGGCACAGAAGGCCATCATGGAACTGGCCAGCATGTTGCGTCACATACTCTATCAGACACAGGAACCGTATATAAACATGACCGAAGAGAAGGAGTTTATCGAGTCATACATCAGCCTGATGAAACGCCGAATCACCAAAAACGTGGAGATTATCAAGGACATTGAGATACCCTATCCTTGCTCCGTCAACATTGCGCCGATGCTCCTCATTTCCCTTATTGAAAACGCCTTCAAGCATGGAACCAGTCCTACAGAACCATCCTTCATCCATATTCACATCAAGGCAAGCGACGAATGCATCATCTGCCACATTGAAAACTCCAACTTTCCGAAGCCAGAGAGCGATCAGAGCGGTCACGGCATCGGCCTGAAACAAGTTGCCAAGCGACTGGAACTGTCCTATCACGGAAAATATAAATGGGAACGGGGCTTAAATCCCAACACAAATATCTATTCATCTAAAATCATCCTGTATGATACTAAACTGCGTAATCATTGACAATGAGCCGCTGGCAGCAGAACTACTCGCCAGCTATGCCAAGAAAACACCTTTTCTGCACGTCATCGGTACGTTCAACAGTGCCGTAGAAGGCATCCGTAGCATCCGTGAAAACAAGGTAGACCTGATATTCCTTGACATACAGATGCCAGAATTAAGCGGACTGGAATTTGCCAAAATCCTGTCCAGTGAAACAAAGATCGTATTCACAACAGCCTTCAACCAATATGCAGTCGATGCCTACAAAGTCAACGCCATCGACTATCTGTTGAAACCGATCAGCTACGAAGACTTCCTCTCGGCAGCCAACAAGGCACTGGAATGGTTCTCTATCATCCGGAAGACCGATCTCTATAACAAAGATCGCTTCATTTTCGTTAAAAGCGAGTACAAACTGGTACAAGTAAGGCTCGACGACATCAACTTCATCGAAGGCGTGAAAGACTATGTCAAAATCTATCTGGAAGACGGACGAAGTCCTATTATGAGCCTGATGAACATGAAAAAGATTGAGGAATATCTCCCCTACCCCGAATTCATGCGCACACACCGCTCCTATATCGTCCACATGACAAAAGTGAAGTTAGTCGACCGTTTCCGGTTAGTCTTCGGAGAGGACTTCATTCCCATCTCAGACAGCTATAAGGAAGATGTCCAAAACTACTTGGACGGACACACGCTGACGTAGAAATACATATCCACACACCGTGTTCAACAAAGGAAAAACGGCCGTAGCCTCAAGAGATACAGGCCATATTGCTTGACAATAAAGGGTTTGTTGCCAAGCAATATGGCCTGTATTACAATATAAAACAGCCTGTTTTACTTTACCGGAAATATTTCCTCAGGTGTTGAAACACAGACTGTCGCCCCGCATTTCCTGAGGAAATCCTCGCTACGAAAGCCCCACAGCACACTGATGCACGGCAGCCCGCTGTTGCGAGCCGTCTCTACATCCACGTCACTGTCGCCTACATACACCGCACCTTCCTTTTCTGCACCCAGCAGGCGCAGTGCTTCTTCAACCGTGTCGGGAGCCGGTTTTCTCCGGATTCCTTCCGTTTCGTGCTCTCCTACAGCCACGTCAATGGTCTTCGGAAAGAAATGGCGTGCCAGTTCTTTTGTCGCTGCATCGAATTTATTGCTGACAATAGCCGTCATTTTGCCATGCTGCTTCAATCTGTACAGCAAGTCTTCAATACCGGAATAAGGTCTGGTCGTATCCAGGTGATGCTGCATATAATGCCTTCGGAACGTATCCAGCACCTCATCAACAACTTCCGGTGCCGTGTTCTGAGGCACGGAACGCTCAATCAGCAGGCGCACGCCATTGCCGACAAAGCTGCGGATGGCTTCCTTCCCATGCTCCTTCATCCCATGAGAACGCAAAGCATAGTTCGTACTTGCCGTCAGATCGCCAAGCGTATCAAGCAACGTGCCATCTAAATCAAAAATATAGGTCTGATATTCTTTCATCGCTGGCTTCTGATGATCATGGTTTTCACCTTATTATTATATTGGCTTGCCTTCAACAGCTGTTCAATGGTCAGGTGCATGCGATACTTCCACTGATTATAACTGTCATAAGGAGCATTGATCCGTTCACGTTCCACATCGGGATTGCGCAAATTGGCATCCATCGAGAGCCAGTCCTGCAATGACAACATACATAGCATGGAGGGGGAATACAGGTGGCGGGCTACGATTTCCTCGGCCAGATGAGCCGGCAAATGGCGCGGAGCCCTGCCTTCCTTTTGTAGCATCGTCGCATAATAGCGTTGCACACGCCCACCGTCTTCCTCCCACCACAGCCTCAATGGCGGCATATCGTGCGTACTGATGGTAACGACGCTACGATAAGGATGAGCCGAAAGATGACCGAACTCGAATCCGCGGTGCTTCGGACAGGTATGGATTTCCAACGATAGCACCTGCTGCTCATCAAGCACTTGCGACACTCCTTCCGGCAACTGGCCCAAGTCTTCCGCACAAACCAGCAAACGCGTGTCGCGTAAGACGGCCGCCAGTTTCATCCTGGCACGTTGTTTCCAGAAAGAATGATGCCTTTCGTTGAAATAATGGTAGTAGATTCGCGAGAACGCTTCCTTCTCTTCAGTCCCCAAAGCCTCATAGGCCGACTCCCCGATGATACCCAACCGTGGATGGAACATCCCCGGATGGCAGCTGTCCTCCATGAACAGCACGTTTGCACATAGCCGATACAGGCCGTCACGAATCCATAGGCTGTCCTCATCCGTAAGTCCGTGAAAATGTGCCTGCACTTTTACCTGTGTGTCAAAGGCATCCTTCAGTTTGTAGAGCCCATAACCTTTCTCCACAAGGAAATGCTCACGCACATATTGAACATGCATCCCAAAGAGCCGTTCCAAAAGAGCATCGTTAACGAACGGCTGTGTAAACGACTGTCGCCTGAATGCCAGGCCAAATTCCGCGATTTCCTCCTCGCTCAGTGGCAAAGCCGGCGTAAAGTGTCCCATCACAGGAGACAGGCAGCCAACGGGAATCTCCCATGTGCGGAAGAACGACAGGATATGATCTATCCGCACTGCATCGAAATAGCGTTCTAAATGCCAGAACCGGGCACGCCACCATTTCTCCAGCGAAACATTGTGTTCCCACTGCCAGACGGGGAATCCCCAGTTCTGTCCGACAGGCTCCGTGTCCGACGGCATCGTTCCCATCTGCATGTCAAAGTTGAAAAAATCCGGATGCACCCAAGCCTCCACACTGTCGCGATAGACGCCCACCGGAATGTCACCTTTCAAGGCAATGCCCTTGCTATGAGCGTAGCTGCTGACAGCTTCGAGTTGTTTGTACAGATGATACTGCACAAAATAACACTTGCGGATAGCCTCGCGCAACATAGAACCTTCGTCGGCAAGATGCGCTACAGCCTCCTCATCATAGACGGCATACTGTTTCCACTCGGAGAAACGAGCCGTCCCAAACTTGTCGCGCAAGGCACAGAAGGCTGCGTATGGCACCAACCACCAGGCATGGTCGGCATAGAATGCCTGGAAGTCAGCCTTAGCCAGTGTCACCTCTCCGCATTCTGCATAGACCTTATTGATATAGTCGTTCTTGACGCAATCCACAGAGAGATAATCAGAATCTGCCGACGCATTCAATTCGCGACGCTGCCGGTTGAACACCAACATGTCCTGGGCGTGCTTCAACGCCCCCACTTGCTCCAAGTCGAGGTAGTGCGGATGCAAGGCAAAAGCAGAAATACAGTTATATGGATGAGAATCGTTCCATCCACGCGTCACCGTCGTATCGTTCAGCGGCAACACCTGTATCATTTTCATGCCAGTAGCCACTGCCCAATCTACCATTCGGCGCAAGTCGCCAAAGTCGCCTACGCCATAGGAATGCTCCGAACGGAGCGCAAACACGGGTACGACAACACCGGCCGCCTTCCAGATGGCCTCGCGAAGGTGCAAGACGCCGCCATGAAGTACCAGCACCTGACCATCGGCAAGTCCTCGCCGGCCAAGCTCTACACCCCATGCACCGTCCTCTACACATCGGTTCTCGCCCTCTTCCCAGCGTTTCATCTCCTGCGTATGGCTGTCCACGACAACATATTTATATTCCAACGGCAACTGCACATGGTCTACATTCACCGAAAGTGCCCATTCGCTGTCGCCCAGATATTCCATCCGCAGATAGCGCATCGGATTCCAATCACCCAGCACTGGGTGTCCGCCACAAATCCCCAGTGCTTCACCACGTTGCAGCTGAGGAGCGGAAATACGGAAAAACACCGTCTTGCGAAACAATGGCATATCCAGGAAACGAAGCGGAAGCAGCCCATTCCGGCCGTCCCTCATATCTGTCCGATTATAAGCCAACGAATACAGGTGGTTCTGCAAGGGCACATCGCGCCACTCATCCACCATCAGATAGTCTTTAGAACCATCAAAAGGATAGGTGCGCGACACCTTCGTCCATTCCCGACGCAGCAAGTCCCCGTCTTCAGACTCGACCTGATAGAAGTAAGAGAACGATACCACAGGATGCTGGCGAGATTCCATGACCGCCGTTTCCACCATCCATTGCTGCCCGTCATCCGTTTTCATCGGAATGTCGTAAGCCCGGTCGCGACCGCTTTTCGTCCTGTATGTAATTACTACATGGAGCGTTTCCCCCCACGCCGTCGCATAGTGTATATTGAATCGCAGTTTCATATCTGCAAAGATACAATTTAGTGAGCAAAAAGCAAAATAGTTTTTACCTTTTC
>CAMHEA010000046.1 GCA_946184025.1 uncultured Prevotella sp. | reverse complement strand
AAATTCCAACGCCTGAAGCTCAATTGATAAACCACTGGGGCTCAGCGGGTTAGCGAGTGTAGCATTTGGGGGACTTGCGTGTAGGGTTCAGGGGTAGGCAAAAAGAAATGGCGGCCATTCGCATGGGCGCCATTCTTCAACTCAAACATACAATTATTTACTCAAACTACTAAAACTACTAAAAACCTAAAACATACTTTTAACTTATGATGTATCTATTTACCTTATCTTATGTAGAACGAATGAAATGGGTTATCCCTCCTTTTCGTTTGCAAAGATACGACAATCCCTGCATGCGGACAAGTTTTCTTCTACGCAAAAACCTCACTTTTGGAAGTAAATGGCAAAAAACCGCGGAATATGCGGGAAAATAAAAGGTCATGCAGATCTCGCAGATCTTGCAGATTTTATATTCTTCCTCATTGCACATATATCAGTTGAAATACTCCCTTATCCCGCTAAAGGCGGGAGCATCTGCCGAATCTGCTAAATCTGCTGGACAAAAATCTATTGTCATGACAATCCCGCTTTTTTATTTTTTCTCACAGATTACACAGATTTACTCAGATTTTAGCAGTTCTAATGAGAAAATAATCTGTGCAGATCTGTGTCATCTGTGAGCGAATTAGTCTCTCGGACGGTCATGCAGATCCAGCAGATTTAGCAGATGGAATACGGACGTGGTGATTTTGATTCTCACACAGAGGAGCAGAACCATCACGCCCGCTAATATCATGGTAGGAATCGGATCACATGGCAAATGCTGATACTCGGTTCGGCCGGATTGCAAATCCGACCGAGCGGAGTTTTCGTGTAATCCGCGAAATTCGTAGTCTATGTGGTTTGGTGTTCGTGGCTTGGTTGCTTCGTGTAATCTGGGAAATTCGTAGTTTATGGTTGGGAGTTTGGGCAGTGCATGAAACAAGTTAGGAGCCAGGAAAGACTCCTGACTCCTAACCGTTGCAGATAGATAAACTTCTTGGGCTCGACGATTCCTTTCCTATTTTCGGATCATCTTCTTACCATTCTGGATGACGATGCCACGGTACTGGCTGCCGACACGCTGTCCGGCGAGGTTGTAGGCCGGAGCCTGATGGCGGAGAGCATTGGCATCTACGGCAGAGAGGGTCGTCGCAGTGGCTTCCTCTACCCGGATGTCATCGATGATGATGGGCTCATAGCTATTGGAAACGAAGGCGAACCGCAGGATGACATAAGGAGAATCCGTGAACGGTGCGAGGTCTACCGTCACCTTCTTCCATCCGCTCTCGGTCTCCGTGCTATAGTCAAACTGCGCCACTTCTGCCGGCACGTTCTGCGGCAGGCGGTCTACATAGACCACGAGTGCAGCCAGCTCGCCTGCCTGTGCATAGTGCTGGAAGGTGAAGACGGGCTTCTGGGCTCCCTGGATGGAAACCTTACCCGTGCTGAAGATTCCTAACTTGGCATAGTTAGGATAGAAGGCCAGGGCTGCGTTGTCGTCGTCGGCCGACTCGCTGACGATCTTGAAGTTACGGCTGAACTCCTCTCCCTCGAACCAGACGAACTGATTGGTGTGCAGTCCTTGGCTGAACGTCTCGGCGAACGGCATGGGATAGGGTGCGCCGATGACCAGGCTGTTGCTGGCATCGAGTCCACCTTCGCCTGCTGCCGACTCGGCACAGAGGGCATAATAGAGCAACTGCTGATCGCCCTCATTGGTCTTCACGCCAGTGTTGTAGGGTTGCTGGATGTCGTCAACATAAGGATCGGCATATCCGTCGTCGCCAATGGTATAGAGGTTATACTTCAGAGCATCGGGATTGACATAGTGGCCGAAGGAGCCTTCGGTAGGAGCCGTCCAGGTAAGGATGGCGTTGGTGCCGTCGTCAGAGAGTGTAATGTCGGACGGAGCCACGGGTCTGTCAACGCCGATGAAGGCTTCTGCGGAGGTCTTCGATCCGGCATCGGTGCCTACATAGGGGATGGCAGAGAGGGTGTTGTAGCCGTTCTTCAGTCCGGTGCACTCAATGGTACAGGTCTTTCCTGGTTCGGGGTTGGCTATCGTGCCTACGACTTTGCCGTCGGCATCGACGACATCAATCTTGGTGATGGCGGTAAGCATCTCTCCGCGCACGTTTTTCGAAGGTGCCGTCATGGTGACGGTGGCCGTCAGCGCGCCCTTCTCACCAGCCGTAATCTTCAGATTGGTGACAGCTTCGGGAGCTGTGCCGGCCAAGGGGGCTGCAATCTTGATATTGTCGAGGAGCAACTGATCGGAATTGGCTTTACTAATGGCATGGAAAGCAACACGGAAGATACCGTCGGAGGTGGGTATGAGCTCGTATTCAAAATTCATTTCGTTGACATCATCAATGTCAACAATGGCCACCTTGGTATAGGTCTTGGGATCATCGCCCTGTCCGAAGAGCACTTCCATCTTCTGGTCGTAGTTGGCGGGGCTGTAGGATTTGTGTGCCTGGAAAGTGAGGGCATAGCGGCTGCCGCGTTCCATACGGAGCTGGGGGGTGAGCAGGTAGTCGTCGTCGGCATTGTCACGGTTGGCGACAATGCTGGCCGCAGACACTTCCGTGCCACTATAAGAATAATACTTATAGAAACGTTCCCACTTGGCACCGTCGTTGTTGGCATCAATGACCGTGAAGCGGTTGAAGCCGGCAACTGTAGAGAAGTTTTCCGTGAACGGCAGTTCCAGGGCATCGCCGAGAACGAGGATGTTGGATGTGGCAGCGGCTCCCGTGAGTTCACCATTGACGGGTGTCACGGTGTAGGAATAGCCCTTCAGGTCGCCCGTATTGGGCAGCGGCTCACTGAAAGAGGTCTCGCGAGTGGCCGTAGCAACGGTAACGTTGCCGGGCTGGCGTACGACCTGATAGGTAAGGTTGGCTGGTGTGAGGGGCTTACCGTGGGTTCCCTGCGTGGGAGCGGTCCAGGTGAGGAGTGCCTTACCCGTGGAAGCGTTATAGCTCAACGTCAGGTCGGTGACAGCAAGCGGTGTGTCGCGGCCAATATACTGCGTGGCCTTTACAGCCGGGCTCTCTCCCTTGTCGTTCTTCACAACGACGCGAATCTCAGTATCGCCGCTTTCAGGTACGGTGACCGTGCGGCTGACGGCGGCTCCAGCTTCAGCCGTACCCGTATAGAGTTCGGTCTCACCGGCGTAGATGGTATAGGTCTGTGCGCCGGAAAGCGTTTCGCCCTGCTGGCCTTTCGACGGCATGGTGAAGGATACGGTGCCAGTGGTCTTCTCTCCCTCGAAGGAGAGCGAAAGTCCCGTGGCAGCGGTCGGTGCGCCTGCTACGGCAGCAGGGAAATACATATTGACAAGGAAAGCATTGTCGGGCACGTCCATGACCTTGGTCGCACTGACATGGCCAATGGCGTAGTTGACCTCATAGAGGCAGCTCTTCATGGCCGTATTGACGTAAGACCAGTAGAGCTTTCCAGTCTGCGGATCGAAGGCCATCGTACTGGGATAGGTGGAGATGTCCTCAATGCCGAGGTCACCAAGGGGCATCAGCTCTGCATCGTCGGGATCAATGGCATAGAGGAAGCCGTCCATGCCAACGCCATATAGTGCTCCGCCGGGGGCAAAGGCAATGGCTGCAAAGGGCGTAGTGACGACATCAATGATGTCTTTTGTAGGTTTGTCCTTCGAGAAATCGATGGTGGCCAGTTTTCTGTTGATGACCTGCATGTCAAAGTTGAAGTTATAGAAGATGCCGTAGTCCTTTCCGGAGAGCGGATCATGTGCAATGCCGCAGGTGGAGATGAGATTGGCATACGTTTGATCCATGGTTACGGCCTTGGTGCGCTTCCAGGTCTGCATGTCGTACTCCACATGGTAGACGGTGTAGCTGTTGCCTTCTGTATAAGGGTCGTACTCGGTCTTGAAGTGGATACCTTTCATGGTGCCGTCAACGTAGACGGCACCGCCGAGGGGTGCCATATAGACATCATCTCCCGTACTGAGCTGCGTCAGGGAGCCTCCGTCTTTCACTTCCAACTGATAGACACCTTCCTTGTGTGTGGTAGTGGTCCATGAGTCGGCCTTGACTACGCCTGCCCATAGCTTAGGTACATAGTCGGCAGCTTTCACCGTCAATGTCACCATTGACAGCAGCACAAGCATGCTGAATGCTTTCATTGTCTGTTTCATCATTGTTTGTTTTATTGATTAGATTTAATATTCGTTCTTTTCAGAACCATCATGCCCCCTTACCATGTCTGATTCTCGGTAAGAGGGCATTGTTGGTTATAGGCTTTCACCTTAATTATATACGCGTGCGCGTAGGTGATGTTCCCTATTCAGCATCGTGGTCAGCAGATTCGCTACGACGGTTGTCTGAATATCCGTTGTGCCCACCGCGGTCGTTGTTGCGACGGTCGTTGTTACGCTCCGGACGCGGACGACGTTCGGGACGTGGGCGACGCTCACGCTCTACATATCCCTCGGGTTTCGGAATCAGGACACGATGAGAGAGCTTGTACTTACCTGTCTTCGGATCAATCTCCAAGAGCTTCACGGTAATCTTGTCGCCCTCCTTGATGCCAGCTTCTTCGACGGTTTCCAGACGTTTCCAGTCGATTTCGGAAATATGGAGCAGTCCGTCCTTACCCGGCATAATCTCCACGAAGCATCCGTAAGGCATCACCGAACGAACGGTTCCTTCGTAGACCTCGCCCACTTCGGGAACGGCTACGATGGAGCGGATCTTGCTGATGGCGGCATCGATGCTCTCCTTGTCGGGAGCTGATACCTGAACCTTACCCACTCCGTCGACTTCATCAATCGTAATCACGGTATTGGTATCCTCCTGCATCTGCTGGATGATCTTTCCACCCGGGCCAATCACGGCACCAATGAACTCCTTCGGAATCTCCATCATCACGATGCGCGGTACATGCGGTTTCAGTTCGGGACGCGGTTCAGCGATGGTCTCGGTCAACTTGCCGAGGATATATTCGCGTCCGGCCTTGGCTTGCATCAACGCTTTCTCGAGAATATCGAATGAAAGACCGTCGCACTTGATGTCCATCTGCGTGGCGGTGAGACCGTCTTTTGTACCAGTCGTCTTGAAGTCCATGTCGCCCAAGTGGTCCTCGTCACCGAGGATGTCGCTCAATACGGCATATTTGTCTTCTCCCGGATTCTTGATCAGCCCCATGGCAATACCGCTGACGGGCTTCTTCATGGGCACACCGGCATCCATCAGTGCCAGCGTACCGGCACAAACGGTAGCCATCGAAGACGAGCCGTTGGACTCGAGGATTTGGCTCACAAGGCGAACGGTATAGGGGAAGTCGGCAGGAATCTGTCCTTTCAGACCACGCCATGCCAAGTGTCCGTGACCAATCTCACGACGGCCGACACCGCGCTGAGCCTTGGCCTCACCCGTACAGAACGGCGGGAAGTTGTAGTGAAGCAGGAAACGCTGATAGCTCTTATCCAGCACGTCGTCAACAAGCTTCTCGTCGAGCTTGGTTCCAAGCGTACAGGTGGTCAGCGACTGCGTTTCACCGCGTGTAAAGATGCTGCTTCCGTGAGGCATGGGCAGCGGTGACACCTCGCACCAGATGGGACGGATCTCATCGGTCTTACGACCATCGAGACGAATGCCCTCATCAAGGATGCAACGGCGCATCGCATCGCGCTCCACGTCGTGGTAGTAGCGATCCATCATGGCATATTTCTCTTCCAGTTCGTCCTCCGTGAGGTCGGCATGGGCAGCAGCGTAAGCCTCCTTGAAGTCGGTGAGGATCTTTTCGAAAGCCTCTGCACGAGCATGCTTCTCCAAAGCCTGCTTCGTTACGTCGTAGGCCTTCTGGTAGAGTTCCTTGTTCATCTGCTCACGCAGTTCTTCGTCGTTCACCTCATGGTCATATTCGCGCTTCACATCCTTGCCCAACTCCTTCGACAGTTCTGTCTGGAGTTCGCACATCGGCTTGATGGCGGCCATAGCTGCCTTCAAGGCACCCAGCAAGTCTTGCTCGCTGACCTCGTCCATCTCGCCTTCTACCATCATGATGTTCTCAGCAGAAGCACCGACCATGATGTCCATGTCGGCCTCTTTCATCTGTTCAAAGGTCGGGTTAATCACATACTCACCATTGACGCGAGCCACACGAACCTCTGAGATGGGGCATTCAAACGGAATATCAGAACAAGCCAACGCTGCTGACGCTGCAAAACCGGCTAATGCATCGGGCTGGTCAACGCCGTCGGCGGAAAGAAGCATCACATTCACAAACACCTCAGCATGGAAATTGCTGGGGAACAACGGGCGGAGCACACGGTCCACCAGACGGCTGGTGAGGATTTCATTGTCACCGGCCTTGCCTTCGCGCTTGGTGAAACCGCCGGGGAAACGTCCTGCGGCAGCATACTGCTCACGATAATCTACTTGCAAAGGCATGAAATCTGTACCGGGAACTGCATCCTTTGCTGCACAAACAGTTGCGAGCAGTACGGTGTTGTTCATGCGGAGAACAACAGAGCCGTCGGTCTGTTTTGCAACTTTTCCCGTCTCAATGGTGATGGTTCTTCCATCAGCCAATTGAATACTTTTCGTAATTACGTTCATCTAAAAAACTAAAAAATACTTATTGTTTTGACTAAACATCCAAGTGACAAGAAACTTTCCTTGCCACAAAAACGACGCAAAGATACCTATTTTATAGGTAATAAACGAATAAAAGTCGTGAAAATTTACATTCTTTCAGAAAAAGAGTCCTTCCCCGCCTTCGCTTCCGAGCTTCTTTCGGGCATGAAAAATATTGTTTCCCGCTTAGACAAAACCAAGGGTACGAAAACCATAATAAACTCATTTACAAGTACATAAGATTTCTATGAAGTTAGATTTTTCTACGATTATTCTCCCATCGGGTTCTCCTTATTATAAAATAGCGTAACTTTGCGCTCAGAAAATTAACGTTATACTTTAACAAAACAGCTACCTTTATGAGTACGAAACCTATTCATTCTGCTTTCAAGGTATTCTCCATCAAATTCTCAGGAAGGCTGACAGCCCTCATCTTGTTTTCATCCGCCATGCAGGCAGCCAACGAATACGGGCTGCTGCAACTTCACCTAAGCGGCAATATAGGGTATTTTACTTTTCAATAAAGGCTTTATTAGCATGCAATACAGGGTTTATTGCTGCGTAATAAAGCCTGTATTACTTTTTGTGGCTGCCCTCCTCCTTTCTATCAACACGCACAGATGCCGTATCTTTTCAGAAGATACTCACACTCGAAAGTGCAAAAAAGATTTTGCAACGAAGTGCGGGTATCGTATCTTTTCAGAAGATACTCACACTCGAAAGTGCAAAAAAGATTTTGCACTTTGCTCGTTTAATCGTATCTTTGCAGCAAAATAAGAAAATAACTAAACAAGAATGAACAAGACAATACGCCATCAGCTGCTCCTCGGGGCAGTGCTCACAGCCATGCTCGGACTCGGTTCGTGCAACAGTGAGAAGTACCACGTCAACGGAACCATCCTCAATGCGAAGGACTCCGTGCTCTATTTTGAGCACAACGGACTCGACGGATTCACCGCGTTGGACTCGATAAAACTCGATGAAACGGGCAGTTTTTCGTTTGAAGGAGCCCGTGCCGACAACCCGGAATTCTATCGGCTGCGCATCGCCGGACAGATTATCAACATCGCCATCGACTCCACGGAGACCGTAGACGTGAAGGCCAGCTATCCCATGATGGCTACCGACTATGTCACGAAAGGCTCCTACGAGAACGAGAAAATCAAGGAACTGGCCATCAAGCAAATCAACTTGCAGGCCCGCTGTCAGGCACTGGCCGACAATCCGGCCTTCGGCGTAGACTCCACGCGTGCCGCCATCAAGACGCTCGTGGATGCCTACAAGGACGACGTGAAGCGCAACTACATCTTCAAGGAGCCGATGAAGGCCTATGCCTACTTCGCCCTCTTCCAGTTTATCACGGTCAACAACCAGAGCTCGCTCATCTTTAACCCGCGCGAAAGTGCCGACGACGTGAAGGTGTTCGGAGCCGTTGCCACCAGCTGGGACGCTTACTACCCCGACTCCGAACGCGGAAAGAACCTCCACAACATCGCCATCGAAGGCATGAAAGACCAACGCATCCTGCGCGCCCAACAGGCACCCATCGAGCTGAACATAGACCCGTCAAAGGTGGGTGAGGCCGGAGTCATCGACCTTCCGCTGATGGACAACAAGGGACACCTGCGCCATCTCACCGACCTGAAAGGTCAGGTGGTGCTGCTTAACTTCCATGTGTTCGACAGCGAGGGCAGCACGGAGTTCATCATGGCCCTGCGCGAACTATACAACAAATATCACGCCCGTGGACTGGAAATCTATCAGGTGTCACTCGACCCGAATGAGCACTTCTGGAAGACACAGACGGCTGCCCTGCCGTGGATCTGCGTCTACGAAAACGGCTCCACCAGCGAGGCCTATCTGGCTCCCGTCGACACCGCACCCGTGTTCTATCTCATCGACCGGGAGAACAATATCGTGCGCAATCCCGCACAAATCAACGACCTCGAAGCCGAGATCCAGCGGTTGCTGTAACACCTGAGCCACCACGCCCATGAAGACCGCGCTCACCATCGGGCTCTTCCTGACTCTGATACCATGGGGTCAGACACGCGCACAGACCTTTGGGCTGGTCACCGTGAGCGACAGCCTGAGCACACTGACGCTAGACAACGGCACCTGGAAAGACCAGTGGCAGCTGCCCTATCCCGTCTATCAGTTCCAGACAGGCGACGTAGACGGCGACGGCAGCATCGATGCCATGGTGGGTGTCATCAAGAGCACCCGCTTCTATCCGGAAATCGGCCGTCGCCTGTTCATCTTCAAGCAGAAGAACGGACGCATCCGCCCCCTGTGGATGGGCTCACGCCTCGGCGGAATCCTCGTTGACTTCCGCTTCACCGACGGACGCATCCGCAGCCTGGAAACCTCCAACAGCCACCGATGGTATGTGGCCGACTATGCCTGGAGCAGCTTCGGCATGGTCTTCGAACGGTTCCTCGCCAGCGACACCGACGAGTCCACAGCCCGGAAAGCCTTCACGGCCACATCCCCCAGCCAAGCAGAAACCGGGAAAGAAAAACCCGAAATACATAACTAAAACCATCAGAAACATGAAAAAGACCACCCTCCTGCTGCTGCTATGCCTCATTGGCATGACGGCCACGGCCCAGACCAACTACATCCTGCCGGGAAAAGGCCAGATTAACGTTGAGAAACTCGGCAAGAACATCAACACCGACATGGACATCTCCCAACTCAGCGTCAGCGAACTACGCGTACTGCGCAACGCCTTCGCCGCACAACAGGGCTATATCTTCATGGCGGGAGAACTGCGGAGCCTCTTTTCCAATACATCGTGGTACAACGACCGCATGTGGGACCGTTTCAACAAGGAAGAAGAACTCGGCCACGGCTACGACGAGAACCCCAACACGCTGCCGCTGGACTATACCCTTCCCCAGCAACGCTTCATCCAGCGGCTGAAAGCCCGCGAGAACGAGTTGCTGAAGAAGAATTTCGAGCCCGAAAAGGAAGGGCACCGCGTCAATACAAAGAACATCATCAACCCCTATCAGCTGGAGTCGTTCGACCCGCGACTGGAGGAGGCACTCGGCCGCAACGGCTTTGCCATCGTACCCGAGAACAAAGACCAGCTCTTCCACATCTACGAAAAAAACGACTACCACTGTTTCCCCAGTTTCGTGACCACCGACCTGTACCTACAGATGTTCCACTTCTACTTCGACTGCGTGTTGCGCGAGATTGAAGAGGAACACTTTGTCGGCACCATCACCACCCTTTGCCAGCAGCTCTACGACCGCATGGGTGCCCTCGCGGCCTCAGCAAGCGGCAAGGAAGAACGCGCTGCCGCTGAATACAACCAGACTTTTGCCGCCGTGGGGCTCGCCCTCATCACCGACCAGCCGCTGAAGGACGTGCCCGAGGCTTACCGGAAGCTGGCCGAAGAAGAGGTGAACAAGGTAAAAGCCTCCGAGAACGACTATTCCGAATACCTCGACTACCAGAAAGTAATGTTTGCCTACAGCCTCTTCCGTCCCCGGGGCCACTACACACGCTCCGAGGCCATGCAGCGATACTTCCGCGCCATGATGTGGTTGCAGACCGTACCCTTCGGAACCGACAAGCCGCATCAGCTCAACGCCGCCTTGCAGCTGGCCGAGGCCGTTGGCAGCAATGCCGACATCCTGAAGAACTATAACAGGGTGTACGAACCCATCACGTTCCTCATGGGTTCGCCCGATAACATCACCGTCCTGCAGGTCTACGAACTCATGCAGAAGACCCAGAAGAGCTGCGCCCAGCTGCTGAAGGACAAGAAATCCATGAAGAAACTGCGTTCCGACATCGAAACGCTGGCTCAGCAGCAGATACGCATCCGTCCGAAGTTCGAGAAGACCAGCCCCCACAAAATCAACCTCATGCCCCAACGCTATCAGCCCGATGCCGAAGTGCTCAACGAGATGATCGATGCCAAGAGCGAGATTTCCCTGCGCGGCTGTCCGATGGGGCTCGACGTGTTTGCCGCCCTGCAATGCCCGACAGCCGAAAGCATCCTCGTCGACGAGCTCCGGCAAGACGAGCAGTGGCCGGCGTTCCTCCCCACCCTCCATCGGATGAAGAACCGCATGGGCGAAATCAAATGGCAGGAGAACGTAGCCACCCGATGGATCGATGCACTGAAGACGATGGCCACCCAGCAGGACAGCCGTCTGCCCTACTTCATGGCTACGCCGCAGTGGGGAAAGAAAAACATGAACACCGCACTGGCCTCCTGGGCAGAGCTGAAACACGATGCCATCCTCTACGCCAAACAACCCGCAGGTGCCGAGTGCGGTGCCGGCGGCCCGCCAGACCCCATCGTCAAGGGCTATGTAGAGCCCAACGTGCCGTTCTGGCAGAAAGCCCTGTCGCTCATTGACGCCACAGAAGCCGTCATCGAAAAGTACAACCTCATCACCGAAAAAGTCGACCAGACGACCAACAGCGTACGCGAACAAGCCGAGTTCTTCCTGAACATCAGCCAGAAGGAGCTCAACGGACAGCCGCTCACCGATGAAGAATATCAGCAGATAGAGATTGCCGGTGCCAACATTGAATACATCTCGCTCGACCTCGTACGCAACAAGGATCAGTACCTCGACGGATGGAACAACGTGGAAGGCACCGACAAGTCCATCTCCGTCATTGCCGACGTTTACACGGCCAACGCCGACAACAACCCCAAAGGGTGCGTGCTCTACGAAGGTGTCGGTCCCGCCTATGAAATCTACGTTGTCGTACCCGTCGGAAAGTATCTCTACCTGATGCGCGGCGGCGTATTCTCCTATCGCGAGTTCGACCGTCCGCTCTACGAACAGCGTCTGACCGACGAGGAATGGCAGGAGATGCTCAAGCAGTATCCCACCCGCGGCATCCCGTCGTGGATGGACGAGATCACCGTTCCCTTGCAGGCACAGCCCGAGGACAACGAAGAAGTGTTCTATTCCTCCGGATGCTGACCTTGAGACACCAACCGTGACATGCGAATCGAACACCGACAGACATCAAACACCCCTCAGACCAGGAGGATGGGCATCACGCTCATCCTTCTGGTCTTTTTCGTTCGTGCCGCAGCCCATCCACCCCAGCCTCTGCACGACGGCGACACGACCGTCACGATCACCTTCACCGGCGACATCCTTCTGGATCGCGGCGTACGCGAACGCATCCAGCACAGCGGCATCGAACGCCTCTTCCACCCCACGGTAGACTCCCTTTTCCACGCCTCCGACCTGGTGGTAGGCAACCTCGAATGCCCCGTCACCCACGTCCGGCAGCCCGCCTTCAAACGCTTCGTCTTCCGCGGCGATCCCGAATGGCTGCCCGTGCTCCGCCGTCACGGCTTCACCCACCTCAACCTGGCCAACAACCACAGCATCGACCAAGGCCGGCGCGGACTCATGGACACCAAGGCCAACGTCGAGCAAGCCGGCATGGTGCCCGTAGGAGCAGGCAGCGACATGCGTGAAGCCGCCCGCCCCGTGCTCCTCTGCGAACACCCGCGCCGCGTATGGCTTATGGCCTCACAACGTCTCAAGCTCGAAAACTTCGCCTACCTGCCCGACAAGCCCAGCATCAGTCAGGAAAGCTTCGACTCACTGTTACTCCGCGTGAACACCCTTCGCCGCCAGGAACCCGAAAGCTACATCATCGTCACCCTCCACTGGGGATGGGAACACTCCCTCACTCCCCTGCCCCAACAGCGGCAGGAAGCCCGTGCGCTCATCCAAGCCGGTGCCGACTGTCTCATCGGGCACCACCCCCACACCCTGCAACCCTCCGAAATCATCTCCGGCAAGCCCGTCTTCTACAGCATCGGCAACTTCATCTTCGACCAGAAGAAGCCCATCAACAGCCGGGCGTGCACCGTTACGCTCCACATCTCCCCCAGCGGAGCCACCACCGAAGTCCACCCCGTCGACATCCAGACCTGCATTCCTCACCTCCTCCCCGCACAACCATAGCGTCCACATGCGCGCCATCCCCCGATTCAGCCCACTCAGAAAGGCGAAAGAGGGACCGTCAGGAGGCGTTTTAGCCCCACCTGTCCGCCGAAACGGCCACGGTCGTTCTCCGAAAGTGCCACACTCGCGAGAATTTTTAATTTATTTTTTGAGAATTAATAAATTATTTTTTGAGAAAAAATAAATTAAAAATTCCAACCACCGAAGTCGCTTTCATAACAAACTGAGGCTCAGTGAGTTAGAAAAGAAGTTTCGTCAACATAGAAGAGACAACAAAAGGGACAGGATTTCTGCCTTTCCATCGGTCAGAAATCCTGTCCCTTCTATTGGGTCCGGTGCGCAGCGACTTCCTTATGGGCGCATGCTCACCTCGCCACGAAAAGCCATCGGGATTGGGGTTAGAAACTCTTGAGCCACGCTTGGAGGTTCAACTGCATCTCCAGATGGTGTTTGAAGCCCATGTTTGCCCCCCATCCATGTCCGCCGCGCGGATAGACGTAGAGGCTGGCAGGCACATCATTGCGGTAAAGTTCCATGTAGTAGTTCACACCATTGGCCGGCGGCACCACGTCGTCGTCGTCGCTCAGGGCGATGAAGGCCCGTGGCGTGTTGCGACTGACATTCATGTCGCTGCTATATCTCTTCTCCTCCCGTTTGCTGGGCTTCTTTCCGAGCAAATTGGTACGCGAACCGCCGTGTGAGAAACCTTCCATCATGGTGATGACAGGATAGAAGAGAATCTGAAAATCGGCCCGTGCCTCTCCCTTGGACTGCGTGGCGATGGTGGAAGCAAGGTGTCCGCCGGCCGAGAAGCCCATGATGCCCACGTCGTTGACCTTGACGTTCCATGCGCGGGCGTTCTGCCGCACCATCTTCATGGCTGTCTCAGCATCGGTGACAGGCACGTCGGCATCGCCGTGGGGCATCCGATATTTCAGCACGATGGCCGCAATGCCCTGATTCATCAGGAACTCGCCCCACTGGTAACCCTCGTGGTCGAGTGCCAGGTGCTCATAACCGCCGCCGGGGCAGATGACGATGGCGCGCCCCGTGGCTTCCTTGGCATCGGGCAGATAGACACGCACCTTGGCGGTGTCCTTCGGGTCGCCGTTGAAGTGGGGAGCCTTGCCCTGATAGAGGTTGGAGTCGAAAATGCGCTGTGCCGGGAGCATGGTGGCCGTAAGGGCCAGACCGGCTATAAGGAGAATCTTTTTGATGGTCATAATGTTGTTTTTTGTTGATAATGTTGCAAAGGTAGGCATTTTTTCGTAATATTGCAGGCTGTACAACAGGCAATTAACAATTTGCGGTTGACAATTAACAGTTGGCATTTAACATTAACATTTCAAGCAACGATGCATCCATTAGACAAGTTCCAATACTGTCCGGCCTGCGGCAGCAGCCGGTTCGAGACCCATAATTTCAAGAGTAAGCAATGCGCCGACTGCGGATTCACCTACTACGCCAATGCCTCGGCAGCCAATGTGGCCTTCATCCTCAACGCGCGCGACGAGCTGCTGGTGGTGCGCAGGGGCAAGGAGCCGGCCAAGGGTACGTTGGACTTGCCCGGCGGATTCACCGACATGGACGAGACGGGCGAGGAAGGCGTGTGCCGTGAGGTGCTGGAAGAGACGGGACTCAGGGTGGAGCAGGCAGAATACTTGTTCAGCCTGCCCAACCTGTATGTCTACAGCGGCATGACCGTCCACACGCTCGACATGTTTTTCCGTTGTACGGTGGCCGACACATCCACCCTCGCTGCCCACGACGACGTGGCCGAAAGCCTGTGGATGCCCCTCGACCGCATAGACCCGTCGCTATTCGGCCTCGTTTCCATACGCCGCGGCCTCCAGCGCTTCCTCGACGGCAAAATAAAGAAAGACTTCTGAAAACGGGAAACGGTGGTGAAACCCGGCCCCTAAGCCGTCCGCCAGACAGAATTCATGGGCATCTGCTCAAGACAAATGCCACGCCGACAGAAAGCCTGACGCCCGATATGGGTTAAAAAAATAGAAAAT
>CAMHEA010000045.1 GCA_946184025.1 uncultured Prevotella sp. | reverse complement strand
TGATGATTACTTTCTGTCCTCGGCGGAGGTAGATGCCGGGGGCGGTGGGTTTGGCTACGGGCTGGCCTTGGAGGGTGTGCCACTGCGTGGTGCGGTGGCCGGGCTGTCCTTGCACATGGTCGCGGATAGCGGTGACATGGTCTTGGCCGGGCTGCGGCGTGGTTTCTTCGTCGTCTGAGAAGAGAAGAAGGAAGCAGGGCGCGCTGCCTGAGGCGGTGTCGTAGTCGTAGGAGGTACCTACGCCCATGGCGGCACTCTCGTCTGTAGTGAGCCGGAGGAAGGCACTGTTGGGGTAGGTGTTGCCGATGCCTGTGGTCATCCAGAATCCGAGGAGGAAGGTGGTGGGGTCGGTCTCGGTGGGGTCTACCTTGCTCTTCCGATAGAAGCCGAAGAGATAGTTGGCGTAGCGGTCGCCGTCTTCGTCAACGTAACGCTGCAGGTTGACGGCTTCATAAAGAGGTGTGAGGCGGCTCTGCCCTGCATAGTCTGTGAGAGGTGTTCCGTAGGGTGTGAGGCTGATGCTCCAGGTGTTGTAGGCGGTGGGGCTGGGTGCCTCTTGATAGGTTCCATGGACAATGTCGTCGCGCTTCACGCTGCTGGCAAGGATCACTCCCGTGTGCGCGGGAATATAAGAAGTGTCGAGCTTCTGGAGCGTGACAGTGGCAGACTGTCCGCTGCCCTGGGCTGCGTTGAGGGTGCTGACGACGTAGACATCAACGTCGTCGGGTTTCTGCCAGGCGATGTGGTCGCTCCATACGCGGAAGAAGTTGTAGTCACCGCGCCCTTGGATGATGCGGTCTTCGTCGATGGTGTCCTTCTGGTAGTGTACGTTGGCGAAGTCGCGGAGCTCAATGTCGCGCTCGATGGTATAGTAGGGTGTGATGCCCTCACCGTTGTAGAAATGGATGGTGTACCAGCCAGTAGGAAGGTCGAAGCGGATGGCTCCAGTGCCGGGATCGGTGTTGCCGGCAGAAGAGTTGCTGACCCATACCAGTGTGTTGTTGTACTGCGTGTCCTGTCCGGCACCGTATTGGCTTTCATCGGTGGCACTGACCCACAAAGGGGCATTGCCGTCTTCGCGCCAAGTGATGCGATAGTCTTTGACGGTGTTGGTCTCTTCGTTGCTGAGGAAGAGGAAGTCCTGTCCCTGAGTGAAGTAGACACGGTTGCAATAGTGGTCGGGCTCGCTGGTGATGCCGAGGGGAATGCGTGGGTCGCTGGCATCGGTATTGCTGATGTCCCATGAACCCAGCGTGCCTTCCTTGGCAGAAACGGCGGGTCCTACAAGGTAGAGGGCCTTGTGGAAAGCGAGCCGGTAGGTCATGGTGGTGGCGTTGAAGCGGAGGGTATAGCCTGCATAGCTGTCGTCGGGTTCGGGGTTGAGTGACTGGTCATAGTTCTTGGTCATCAGTCCGCCCATGAGTGCGCGTCCGTCAACATTGTTCTGGATACTCACGACGGGACGGATGACGGCTCCAGCCGTACCATATGAAGACCAGCCCGTGTTGCCTTCGGGGTTGATGAGCAGATAGAGGTCGCCCCAGCCTTCAGCGGGCTTCTGTACGTCTACGGTGTAAATGATGCTGTCGGCCTGTGCGATGTCTGTTTCGTATTCCACGCCGTCTTTGTACCATAGCTTCTTCATCTCGCGTCCGTCGCTGAAGCTGATGTCTACATCCCCCTTGGCTGACGTGAAGTTGCCGATGAGGTAGTATTTTTTGCTGGTATCAGCACTTTGCGTGGCATAGTTCAGAGAGATGTGTCCTTTGACGGCATTGAGGACGAAGGTGTAGGACTTAGCGTCTTCAAAGCCCTTGTCGAAGGCAAAGAGCCCTGTGGCTGCATTGCCAGACTGGCGGTAGTTTTCAAAGTTCTTGTATTTGACACCGCCGCCATTGTCTCCACTTGTGGCTGGGTTCGTCACTTCGCCTGCTGCGGGACGATAGCACATCTGGTCGTCGTCGCGCACGATGTACCACTCTACTGTTTCACCCTGAGCCATGCGCTGACCGTTGAATTTCCGGATGTCGTCGTTCTTGATGGTATAGGTGAAATAGCGGTTGCTGGGCTTTCCGTCACCCAGCTTGCCGTCGCCGTCGCGACTGCGGTTGCGCAGGGCGGTGAACTTACAGCTTTCGAGTTTCTGCCCATTGGTTACCTGGGGGCTCACCCAATAATAATCGTGGTTGTCAATATTCTCAACGACACGCACCTGCCACTTGTTGTTCCGGTACATGGCTTGAATAGAATAAGACGTGTATTCCGGATTGTAGACAATGTAGGCGTTGTTGCCGGTATTTGTAAAGTCCTGCCAGTCTTCCGAGGCTTCCTGTCCGCCATTGCCATACCAGGTGTTTCCGCTGAAGAGTTTGAACTCAAAAGGGGCGTTTGCCGAAATTCCTGCTTCGGCAATGGCTTCGCTCGTAATGGTCCAGCTGTAGATACCCGTGTCGCTAAAGGACTCATAGATTGCTCCTGTATCCCAGCCACCCACTTTTGAGCGCAAGACGAGGTCAGAGACGGGACCTTGAATCGATACGGTTCCGTCGTTTCTCGATGACGAGACGTAAGTAATCGTATAGTTACAGGTTGACATGATGCCATTTACCGTGAAGATGGAGGCGTTGTAATCCGATTTGACATACTTTGCCCCTCCATTGACGGAAAGATTGACATCAGACGGTCCCAGCCTGTATCGGGACGACCCGCTATTATAGTCCACGGCGATGGTGAAACGGGCTGTCCCGTCTTGGTCAGGATCCAACTCAGAGCCTTTAAAGACTTTGGACCATGACATGTTGCTCCCGTTCTGGTCACTGGTGTCGCCCAACTTGTAGGCATTAACATAGATGCTGGAGTTTGAATGGTCAGTGCTATTCAGATCTCCCATAACGTAGTAGGCCCAGTTGTCAGCCTGCAACACGTCTGGCCACGCCAACAGTGCCATGAGCAACGTTAAAAGATTGATTGTCTTCTTCATTTTTTGTTTGATTTTTTATTTATGTATATTAGCTGTATCAGCACGAGCTCAACAAAACAACGGCAAAACGGACACAAAAAGCAAGAACGGGCAAGGGTGAAGCCGGCCTTTACAAGATGTGCCAAGCGGACATAGGCAGCAGCGGAGCATGCCGATTCTCCCCAAAGCCAAGGACGGTTTCGGGTTGCATTCTACATAATCCTACGCAGAAGGAGTTTGCCATGTGATAGGTCTTGAGTCGCATCTTGCGCCAATCGCCGTTAAATGTTATGTTTGAGAACGTGAGTTCTGCTGTTATTATATTTTTTTGAGTCTTACAACAATACCAAATGCAGGCGTTATGTCAGGCTTGCATCCATTCATATTCGGCTACAAAGGTAACGCTTTTTATTGAATCGCAAAGAAAATCTTGGATTTTTTTATTTTTTGCCCACATTTTATACTTGATGGAAACAATCGGGATGCAGACAAAAAAGAATCCCGAACACGACGGTCCGGGATTGGCTGATGAGGAGATAAAGCCTATATTGCACAGTAAAATACCCTTTATTGCACGGCAATAAACCCTATATTACCCGGCAATAAAGCCTGTATTACATCGCGGCAAGGCAGGTTATCTTGCGGACTTGTAGGCCTGTTCGTGGATGCCTGCGACGGCTCGGCCACTGGGGTCGTTGAGGTGCTGGAACGAGGCATCCCATGCAAGGGCTTCGGCGGTGCTGCATGCCACGCTGGGAACGCTGGGAACGGACTTGGCGGCAGAGTCGCTGGGGAAGTGTTCGGCAAAGATGGACCGATAGTAGTATTCTTCCTTGTTCTGCGGTGGATTGATGGGGAACCGCTCAGCGGCGTGCGCCATCTGCTCATCGCTGACGGCAGCGGCGGTAACAGCCTTCAGGGTGTCTATCCAGGAGTAGCCTACGCCATCGGAGAACTGTTCCTTCTGTCGCCAGGCGACGGCTTCGGGCAGCATGTCGGCAAAGGCTTCGCGAAGGATGCGCTTCTCAATGTCGTGTCCGGGACACATCTTGGCGGCGGGGTTGATGCGCATGGCCACGTCGAGGAATTCCTTGTCGAGGAAGGGCACACGCCCTTCTACGCCCCATGCGGAAAGGCTCTTGTTGGCACGCAGGCAGTCGTAGAGGTGCAGCTTGGACAGCTTCCTGACGGTTTCCTCATGGAAGGCCTGCGGCGTGGGGGCTTTGTGGAAGTAGAGGTAGCCGCCGAAGACCTCGTCGGCTCCTTCACCGGAGAGCACCATCTTGATGCCCATGGACTTGATGACGCGTGCAAGGAGGTACATGGGGGTGCTGGCTCGGACGGTGGTTACGTCGTAGGTCTCGATAAAGTAGATGACATCGCGAATGGCATCGAGGCCTTCCTGGATGGTGTAGTTGATTTCGTGGTGGACGGTGCCGATGTGGTCGGCCACGAGCCGTGCCTTGGCGAGGTCGGGGGCTCCCTTGAGTCCTACGGCAAAGGAATGGAGGCGCGGCCACCAGGCGCGTGTCTGGCTGTTGTCTTCGATACGTTTTTCGGAGAATTTCTCGGCTACGGCGGAGATAATTGACGAGTCGAGACCGCCGGAGAGGAGCACGCCGTAGGGGACGTCGCTCATCAGTTGCCGACGGACGGCATCCTCGAGGGCTTCGCGGAGGGCCGGTACGCTGGCGCTGTTGTCTTTCACTGCTTCGTAGTCAGTCCAGTCGCGTGTGTAGTAGGGTTTGATGTCGTGGGGTGCGGAGCCGTGGACGTAGTGTCCGGGAGGGAAGGGCTCATAGCGTTCGCACTGTCCTTCGAGGGCTTTGAGTTCGCTGGCCACATAGACTTTCCCGTCGCTGTCGTAGCCGATGTAGAGGGGTATCACGCCGATGGGGTCGCGGGCAATGAGAAAGGTGTCGCGCTCGGCATCGTAGAGGCAGAAGGCGAAGATGCCACTCAGCCCCTCCAGCATCTGGCTGATGTCCTGACGGTTTTGCATGCAGTCCCTGTAGAGGGCAAGGATGACTTCGCAGTCGCTGCCGGTCTGGAACTGATAGCGTCCCTGATAGCGTTCGCGGAGGCTTTGGTGGTTGTAAATCTCGCCGTTGACGGCCAGTACCTGCTTCTTGTCGGGTGAGAACAGGGGCTGTCCGCCTGACTCGGGGTCTACGATGCTAAGACGTTCGTGGGCGAGGATGGCTGAGCCGCCGCAGTAGATGCCACTCCAGTCGGGACCGCGATGGCGAATTTTCCGACTCATCTGCAAGGCTTTCTGACGCAAGTCGTGCGTCTGTTCCTGAATGTTCAGGATGGAAACGATTCCACACATAGTTTTCTTTTTCTTTTAAAGGGTTGGTATTTAAGTTTGGAGGAAGGAGGCAACAGACAGAAGGCACTGCATTCAGCCCTTCCGTCTGCCGCCTCACGATTTTCAAGGTCTCAGCGTGAAGCCGAAGAAGAGCCACGCCTTCTCGGCAGCCGGGTTGGCAACAAGTCCTGCAAAAAGCGGCAACGTGAAGCGGTCGGTGATGTGCAGGGACTTGGTGGCCTTCAGCTGTAGGTTGGTGACGGCAAAGCCACTGACATCGTAGGCCGTGGTGGCATAGGGCACGAGGCCGAGAGCTGCTTCCCACTCACAGCCACCAAGCCGGAAGGGAGCAGTGAGCTCGGCATAGGACGAGTAGGCTCGCTTGCCACGGGAGGTGACTCCGTCGTTTCCGGCAATATTGGTGTACCACTGTAAAGCCACGGGACCGAAGTCGTAGCCGACATTGGCTTCGAAGACATGGGCAGTGCGGTGGGCTGCATACGCAAAATAGCGGCCGTCGCCAGTGTTAAACCAGTAGTCGGTGATGCCGACATGGAAGCCGCCGGTTTCATAAGCCGCCGTCAGATCGAGCTCCTCGGTGTCGTCGGCATCAAGTCCGACGCTGCCCCAAGCCGATAGGGAGAAACTTTTATAAGCCAGTCCCAGCGTGGGCTGGATGCTGACGTGGCCGCAGTCTTGTCCGCGCCAAACGTAGTGGCTCACGAGGTCGGCCTCAACAGTAGTCTCTACTTCGTCCTGTGCCGCCATCGGCATGTTGAAGGCCATTGCGGCCATTGTCAGCAATAGGATGATTCGTCTTGTTTTCATTTTCAAATCCTTTCTTTTATATGATGGTGACGGGTACGGGGTCACCCGTGCTTAATTATAACAACTCTCTCCATGCTCATAGACATCGAGTCCTTCTTCTTCGATACGGGCATCGACACGCAGACCGTGAAGCCGCTTGATGCCATAGAAGAGGACGAAACCCGTGACGGCTGCCCACAGGTCGATGACCAGAATGCCAAAGAACTGGGCTCCCAGGAATCCCCATCCATGACCATAGAAAAGACCGCTGCTCACGGAAAAGAGGCCTGTCATCAGCGTGCCGAGGATGCCGCATACGCCGTGGACGCTGCTGGCACCGACCGGATCGTCGATATGCAGCTTATGGTCGATGAATTCTATCGCATAGACAAGAACGAAACCGCAGACCACTCCGATGACGACGGCACCGAAAGGAGAAACGAGGTCGCATCCGGCGGTGATGCCTACGAGTCCGGCTAACACGCCGTTCAAGGTCAGCGAGAACGACGGCTTGCCATATTTCAGCCAAGTGGTGAACATCGTGGCAACACCACCGCCCACAGCCGCCAGGTTGGTGGTGAGGAAGACGTGGGAGATAGCCACACGGTTGACGGCTCCGCTGGCTGCCAACTGGCTGCCGGGATTGAATCCGAACCACCCCAGCCAAAGGATGAACACACCCAGGGCGGCCATCAGCAGACTATGGCCGGGAATGGCACGACTCTGCTTGTCACGACCGTACTTGCCCAGACGCGGTCCCAACGCCATGGCGCCGATGAGTGCCAGCACACCGCCGACAGAATGGACGATGGCACTTCCCGCGAAATCGTGGAACACCGCACCGAAGACAGACATCATCAAACCATCGGAAGACTCATTGCACAGCCAGCCGCCACCCCATGTCCAGTGTCCTTCAATGGGATAGATGAACAGGGATATCACGGCACTGTAGACCAAATACATGGAGAACTTCGTGCGCTCGGCCATGGCTCCGGAAACGATGGTAGCCGAGGTGGCACAGAACACGGTTTCGAAAATCAGAAATCCCTCAACAGGCAGACTACCCTGATAGAACGACAGGTCACCGAAATTGGGCATCCCGATAAAACCGGAACCTTCGCTGCCAAACATGAAACCGAAACCTAAGAAGAAAAACAGCAGCGAACCAAACATGAAATCAACAAAATTCTTAAAAAGAATGTTCACCGTGTTCTTGCCACGGGTAAAGCCCGCTTCGCACAAAGCAAATCCCGGCTGCATCCAGAACACCAGCATCGCAGCCAACAACATCCAAACCGTATCAAGTGATAATGCAATCTCATTCATCTTGTTACCCTTTCTTTATATAAATAATGTGTTACTCACTACATGAAACTACTTCTTGTCGCGCAAAACCGTATCGCCATGCTCACCCGTCCGGATGGAATAGGTGTCAAGCACATCGCTCACAAAGATACGGCCGTCGCCGATTTCACCCGTATGAGCCACCTGCAAGATGACTTCAACGGTGGCATCCAGCAACACGTCGCGGCACACAATGGTCAACGCCACACGCTCTATCACATCCGTGCTGTACTGAACGCCACGGTAGATGCGCTCCTGACGACTCTGACCGATGCCATGCACGTCGTGGTACTCAAACCAGTCGATGTCGGAACAGAGCAAAGCCGTCTTCACTTCTTCAAACTTCGTCTTACGAATAATGGCTTCAATCTTTTTCATTTTCCTTACCTTTTAACCTATTAAACATATCATCAGATTGCAATCTGTAAACTTCCGAGTGCAAAGTTACGACATTTTGAAATTCAAATAAACAAAATTCGCACTTTTTGAAAAGTGTATTCAGAAATTAATTACAATTTGCGCCTCAATAACACGCTTATGTTTCATTTTGCAATTCTTTCACGCCCATTTCGTTACAAATTGGAAAAGAAACACAAAAAGAAGATTAAAAACGTCAAAAACAACTTGCAGAAAACGACAAAACGTCGTAACTTTGCACCCGAAAAGAAACAGAAAGAAAGTTTTATAAGGAAATAAAAAACAAAATGGCAAAGACGATTCACTTCACAAAAATGCATGGGGCAGGGAATGACTACATCTACGTCAACACCTTATTATATCCCATCGCAGATCCCGAGGCCGCCGCACGGATATGGAGCCAGCCACATACGGGCATCGGAAGTGATGGTCTTGTGCTCATTGGCAAGCCCACTACGCAGGCCGACTACCGCATGCGCATCTTCAATGCAGACGGGTCGGAAGCCATGATGTGCGGCAACGCATCACGCTGCATTGGCAAATATCTCTTCGAAAAAGGACTGACCGACAAGAAACACATCCTGCTGGAAACCTTATCGGGCATCAAAACACTGGAACTGAACGTTGACGAAGAATCACGGAAGGTGGAAAGCGTAACGGTGGACATGCTGGAGCCCCGCTTCGACGTACCGGAGCAGTTCGCACCAAGCAGCCCTGTAGATGCAGAGACGGCTTCAACGCCTCTCATCCGCCACACCCCAACGGCTACGGAAACTACCGTCGGCGGTCTCAAAGGCACATTCGTGTCAATGGGGAACCCGCACTTCGTGATATTCACAGACAATATTCAGGAGATTGATGTCGAGAAACTCGGGCGGAAAATGGAATTTGACACAGCTTTCCCACAACGCTGCAACATAGAATTTGCACAAGTCACCGGAGAAAACCAAGTCCGTATGCGAGTATGGGAACGCGGAAGCGGCATCACCATGGCCTGCGGGACAGGTGCCTGCGCCACGGCCGTGGCTGCCGCAAAGACAGGCCGCTGCGGAAACCAGTCGAATATCGTGATGGACGGCGGTACACTGACCATCGAATGGCGGCCTGCCGACAACCATGTCTACATGACCGGACCGGCCACCTTTGCCTTCGAAGGGGAAATAGACCTTCCCGCGACAACAGCAACAGACTTAAACACAAAATAAAAGAAAGAACTATGGCATTGATTAACGAACATCTGCTGAAGCTGCAACGCAACTATCTGTTTGCAGACATCGCCAAAAAGGTAAACGCCTTTAAGACGACACACCCGAAAGCCAACGTCATCAGCCTGGGTATCGGCGACGTGACACAGCCTTTGTGCCCTGCCGTCATCGAAGCCATGCACCGCGCCGTAGACGACATGGCTACAGAGGAACACTTCCATGGCTACGGGCCTGAGCAAGGTTACCTCTGGCTGCGCGAGGCCATCGTAAAAAACGACTATCTCCCACGCGGCATCCACCTCGATCCCAGCGAGATCTTCGTCAACGACGGAGCCAAAAGCGACACGGGAAATATCGGCGAGCTGGTGCGATGGGACAACTCCATGGCCGTCACCGACCCCATCTACCCCGTCTACATAGACTCCAACGTGATGAACGGACGCGCCGGAGTGTTCGAGAACGGACGCTGGAGCAACGTTACCTATATGCCGTGCAATGAGAAAAACGACTTCGTGCCACAGATTCCAGACCATCGGGTGGACATGATCTACCTCTGCTATCCCAACAACCCGACAGGTATGGTACTTTCAAAAGAAGAGTTGCGCAAGTGGGTGAACTACGCCCTGCATAACGACAGCATCATCTTCTTTGATGCAGCTTACGAAGCCTACATTCAGGACGACGCTATCCCCCACTCCATCTACGAGATACGCGGAGCCAGGAAGGTAGCTATCGAGTTCCGCAGCTTCTCGAAGACGGCCGGATTCACAGGTATCCGATGCGGCTACACGGTCGTACCCAAGGAACTTACCGCCGAGACCATGCAGGGCGAACGCCATGCGCTGGCACCATTCTGGGATCGTCGGCAGTGTACGAAGTTCAACGGGACAAGCTATATCAGCCAACGGGCTGCCGAGGCCATCTATACTCCCGAAGGGAAACAGCAGGTAAAGGACACCATTGCCTACTACATGGAGAACGCCCGCATCATGCGCGAAGGGCTCCAACGACTCGGACTGAAGACCTACGGCGGCGAAAACGCACCTTATATATGGGTGAAGACACCAGGCAACACCGACTCCTGGCGTTTCTTTGAGCAGATGCTCTATGGCGCGCAGGTCGTATGCACCCCCGGCGTAGGCTTCGGACCTGCCGGAGAAGGCTTCGTCAGACTAACGGCATTCGGCCGACGCAGCGACTGCAAGGAAGCCATGCGACGCATCGGCGAATGGATGAGCCGATAAAAGAATGTCCTCGGCAGAGGATAATTGATAACAGATAACGGATATTTGATAATTATTTTGTACTTTTGCATCCAAAAAGCAAGGGATACAGGATATAGGTATTAACAATAAAGACTAAGACAATGGCTAATTTAAGATTTCAGGTAGTAGAGAAAGCCTTCGAAAAGAAACCGCTCGACGTGATCCAACCCACGGAGAGACCATCGGAATTCTTTGCAAAGAACGTCTTCACACGCGCAAAGATGTACAAGTACCTCCAACGCGACGTGTATGAAAAGCTCATCGATGTCATTGACAACGGTGCGCCGCTCGACCGCAGCATCGCCGATGCCGTGGCTAAAGGTATGAAACAATGGGCCGACGAAAACGGCGTGACACACTATACCCACTGGTTCCAACCGCTAACTGAAGGCACTGCCGAGAAACACGATGCCTTCATTGAGCACGACGGAAAAGGCGGAATGATAGAAGAATTCTCCGGCAAGCTGCTCGTACAGCAGGAACCGGATGCAAGCTCCTTCCCCAGCGGCGGCATACGCGCCACCTTCGAGGCACGCGGCTACTCGGCCTGGGACCCCACCTCACCCGTATTCATCATCGACGACACCCTGTGTATCCCCACCATCTTCATATCCTATACAGGAGAAGCCCTTGACTACAAGGCACCCCTCAAGCGTGCCTTGCACGCCGTGGACGAAGCGGCAACGGCCGTGGCCAAGTATTTCGACCCGAACGTCAAGAAAGTCATTTCCAACCTCGGATGGGAACAGGAATACTTCCTCGTGGACGAAAGCCTCTACTCAGCACGTCCCGACCTGATGCTCACCGGCCGGACGCTCATGGGACACGACTCGGCCAAGAACCAGCAGATGGATGACCACTACTTCGGCATCATCCCCGACCGCGTACAGGCCTTTATGAAAGACCTTGAGATACAGGCATTGGAGCTGGGCATCCCCTGCAAGACCCGCCACAACGAGGTGGCACCGAACCAGTTTGAGCTGGCACCGATATTCGAAGAGACCAACCTGGCCGTAGACCATAACATGCTCTTCATGTCGCTGCTCAAGAAAGTGGCACGCAAGCACGGATTCCGTGCGCTGCTCCATGAGAAGCCCTTCGACGGCATCAACGGATCGGGCAAGCACAACAACTGGAGTCTGGCCACCGACACGGGCGTACTGCTTCATGCCCCCGGCAAGACACCTGAGCAGAACCTGCGCTTCGTCACCTTTGTCGTTGAAACCCTCATGGGCGTATATCGCCACAACGGCCTGCTGAAGGCCAGCATTATGAGTGCCACCAACGCCCACCGTCTGGGTGCCAACGAGGCACCACCAGCCATCATCTCGTCGTTCCTCGGCAAACAGGTGAGCGAACTGCTCGAACACATTGAAAAAGCCGACAAGGATGACCTCTTCACCGTAGCCGGCAAGCAGAAGATGGAAATCGACATTCCCGAGATTCCCGAACTGCTCATCGACAACACCGACCGCAACCGCACGTCACCCTTCGCCTTCACCGGAAACCGATTTGAGTTCCGTGCCGTAGGCTCCGAAGCCAACTGCGCCAGTGCCATGATTGCCCTTAACGCGGCCGTGGCAGAGGCTCTCGTCAACTTCAAGAAACGTGTCGACGCACGCAAGGAAGAACTTGCAAAACGCCCCGAATTTGCAGAAGGAGCCCAACACTCGGCACTCAACCATGCCATCATCGACATCCTGCGCGAGGACATCAGGACCTGCAGGCCCATCCACTTCGACGGCAACGGCTATAGCGACGAATGGGTAGAAGAGGCCACCCGCCGCGGATTGGACGTAGAGAAGTCATGCCCCGTCATCTTCGACCGGTACCTCGACAAGGAAACCATAGACATGTTTGAGAGTCTCGGCGTGATGAACAAGAAAGAACTCGAAGCACGCAACGAGGTGAAATGGGAGACCTACACCAAGAAAATACAGATTGAAGCACGCGTACTGGGCGACCTGTCCATGAACCACATCATCCCCGTGGCCACACACTATCAGACCCGTTTGGCCAAAAACGTGGCATCCATGCGCGACATCCTCACCCCAGACGAAGCAGACAAGCTTTGTGCACGCAACTTCAAAATCATCCGCGAGATTGCCGAGCGCACCCAGACCATCGAAAAGATGGTTGAAGAACTCGTCAACGCACGCAAGGCAGCCAACAAGATAGCAAGCGAGCGGGAGAAAGCCATCGCCTACCACGACACCGTGGAACCCAAGATGGACGAAATCCGCTATCACATCGACAAGCTGGAGCTCACCGTCGCCGACGAACTCTGGACCTTGCCGAAGTATCGCGAGCTGCTCTTCATCCGATAAGAAAAATCGTCAGGGCTCTGTCAAAAGAGCACCTGACGAAATCCGAAAAACCAATTATTTCTTTTATTGGTTGTTTTAAGTTTGTAGCGGAGCATGGTTGAGAAACTATGCTCCGTTCTTTGTTTTCATGCCATCGATTGCTTGCGCAAGGAACCTTCCTCCCTACTTCTTCCTCGGCAGGCCGATTTCCTTCACATGCTGTTCAAAGTTGTCGCGATCGGTAAGGGCACCGTTCTTCACGCGCGCACGATAATTATAAATGGTGTTGACCGAATAGTGCAGGAACTCGGCAATTTTCGAGCTGTCCTCGATGCCGAGACGGATGAGGGCAAAGATGCGGAGACTTGTATTCAGGCGATTCTCGCGGTCTGTCTCCATACGCTCTTCAGGCCGCAGCAGGCTATTGAAGTCGTCCACGAAGTTGGGGAACAGGTGCAGGAAAGCCGTGTCGAAGTTCTCATAGAGTTCGTCCAGCTCCTTCTCAGTGAACTCCTGCGAGCGCGTCATACGATAGAGCTCCTCGTATTCGCGATTCTTGACCATCTTGTGAATGCACTTCCGCATGCCGTCAATCTTGTCGATATAGATGGAACAGAGCCGGATGAAACGCCCCACATACTCCTCCTTCACGTTGTTGGCCTCAGCCAGCTGCATATTGAGCGACGAGAGTTCCGTGTTGAGGGCCCGCAGTTGGTCATTGGAGTCAGACAGGCGGCTGTTCACCTGTTCCAATTCGCCGTTTTTGCCCTTCAATTCCTGTCCCACCAGCTCCAGTCGCTTTCGCTGCTGGAAAATATAGAACACAAGGGCGAGCAGGAACAGTGCCAGGGCACTGATGGCCGAGAGCATCCACAACAGCTGCCGGCGGCTTCGGTCGTTCTGCTCCTGATAGCTTTTCTCAATCAGCGTCTCAATAGGAGCAATCTGCCACATGCGCATACGCGTGCCGAAGCGATTGGCACAATCGGCCGCAAAGCTGATATAGCGGTAGGCACGGTCCACGTCGCCCTGTTCCAGCAGCTGACTGGCCAGTTCCCACATTGCTCCCTGATCCAAAACACCATTGCGGATGTCGGCCAAGGCCGACTCCGTCACCCAATGCATCATCTGCAGCGTGTCCTTGCGTTCCTTGTATTCGGTGTACCGATAGAAAGCCATGACGGCATAGGGGTGCGAACCCTGCTCCACCGACTTGAGCCAACGGTTACTGGTAGCCAGCGAGGCATCCAGCTGGCCTGCCAGTCGCTGCTTCACCTCCAACCGTTCCAGGAAATCGGGAGAATCAGACGGAAGCGTTTCCAACACCTTGCCCTCATATTCATTGCTCAACGCATAGTAACGCTGGCGCAGGCTCTCCACGGAAGTGTGATAGCCCAGGTTGTTATACAGGTGGTTGGCCGAGACATAGTAGGCTCCTTGCGCCGAGCGGTCCACCTTCTCGGGGTCCACTTCCTTCAGAATGTCTATGGCCTCGGTATACATGCCCACCGTGGAACAGAGGTGAGCCATCTTCGCACGACAGAACGCAGCCTGACTGTCCTTTCCGGCATCATCAGAATAGCGTATACACTGCCCTATATAATAGAGGGCAGAGTCACTGCTATAAGGCTTGTAAGCCTCATAGAGCTGATAGGCCAGCTCATAGCGGGTAGACGGCGACGTGGCATGGCGGTACACCTCCGTCAACTTTCCAATCGTCCGCTCACGCTGCTCAAGATATTCATGAGAATGAGCAATAGCATTGTCAAGAGCCTTGTACTCCTTGTCCATGTCTATCTTCGTAGCCGATGAAAAAACAATGACTACCAGTAATAGGATTACATTCCTTAAGTTCTGCATTTTTATAAGGTTTGAATCAAGTATCGTTTGCATCAGATGGGCGTTTTCACAGCTGCAAGAGCCGGTGCAGGCCGCCCATAGGGTTTCAATATTGCTTGCAAAGTTAAGAAAAAATATTGTCTTACAAAAAAAATTGGAAGAAAAATAGAAAAAGGATGCGTCTCCCGACGCATCCTAACCCTAATTCAAACATACAATTAACTCAAAGATAAAAATCTTCACTTAAAACTTCTGCTTAAAACAAAATGTAAAAAACTCACATGCAAACCTGATTCATTCATGCTAATATCTTAGTCGATAGCTGATTCTGAAATTCACATTGCAAAGATACAATGTTTTCCACAAGAAAAACAGAACGTATAATA
>CAMHEA010000044.1 GCA_946184025.1 uncultured Prevotella sp. | reverse complement strand
ATTTGAGTAATCCATGTAATCTGTGGTGAAAAAAAGAACATCCGAAACTTAAATTCCTTAGCATCTTCCTTGCGAAAAAGGCGGATAAAGCGCGAGTTTTTAGGGGTGTATGGGTGTTGACGGGCGTTTGTCATGGCAATATTTCAATTATACAACGGGTCCTGCTCGAATTTTGTAAACATCTGATTGTCAAATATTTCCAATTTGTATCACGCCAAGATAGCTTATACAATCGTTAAGTTCCTTTAAATAATTGTATATAACGATTAATTTTGCATCAGAAATTTTTGAATTACTAACTTAAATATTAACATCAACAAATTATGAGAACAATGAAAACTGCTTTAAAAGCATTGGTGTTGTTGCTGGTTGCTATGCCGGCGATGATGCTGAGTTCGTGTAGCGATGTCGATGACGGCGGCTACGTTGATCCCATCAAGCTCACAGAGAAAGTGAACGGACAGTGGGTTGTCAGCTCCATTACCCAGACGGATGTGCTCACGGGTAAGGACTTGAACCTGACAGAGAAGTTAGGTTTCTCGTCTTTCGGCATTAACCTGGGTGTGAACGGCAGTTTCACGGTAGACGGCGAGGCTCCCAAGCTGCTGCCCACGCGTGGAACATGGTCGTTGGACAATGAGTTTGTGAAGAGTAACAATGATGCTACTCAAATCCTTCTGAACGATGGCAGTGCCACTACGGCCGTGACGGTGACCAAGAGTCCCGGCAGTGCCCGCGAACTGGAGTTCCGCGTGATTCATACGGACGGCGGCGAGCCCTATGTGACCTACACTTACAACTTGCGCGACAAGAATGCTCCTGCCGAGGAAGCTGAAGAGAGTGCAGAGTGATTTCGGATTTATATAATATTAATAAGGTATATACGACTATGAGAAAATATATTTTGATGTTATTGGCAATGGTGGCCATGGCTGTTCAGGCTGAAACCATTACCTACGGTGCACCTGCAAAGATGTGGACGGTGCCCGCAGTGTTCTCTGTTGACCAGCAGGTGACATTCTATTTCGATATGACCGACGCCGGTTTCAAGGAAGGCGTTGACCTGTACCTGTGGTGCTGGAACCCCTCTGAGCCGGATGCCGGCAACTGGGAGAACTCTTCCGACTTTGCCAAGCTGACCTATGAGGGCGAGAACGTGTATAGCATGACGATGGTTCCCACGGAGTATTTCTCCAGCGGTGCATCCACCATGTCGGCTCAGGAGGTGTATGACTACTGCCAGACAGCTGACTGGCCCGGTTTCTGGGCTCGATTGAAGACGAAGGACGGCGGCGAGCAGAGCGACGTGTTCCAGGCTCCCGACTCCAGAAGCGAATGGGAAGAGTTTGCTTCCAGCGGCGATGCCGTTCGTTTCTTCTCCGGTATCAAGGCAACGGGCTTCACCGACAAGTTCACCATCGACCAGCCGCTGACAATCGTGTTCGATCCGAACCAGTTTACGGTGTCGGGTGTGACGATGAACGAGTTTGCCAAGAAGGACGGCTTTGAGAGTTTCCAGCTGCATTCAGGTCTTGACGACTGGACCTATTTGCAGAACGTGGCTGTGTGGGTTCCGGAATGTATGGACCTGACACGCATCGAGAAGCTCACCAACGGCTACTACAGCATCAGCATGAAGAGTCCGTATGACTACTATCACTTCAACGTGACCGACCAGAAGGAAACCGGTCTGGAAACAGATACTGAAATTGAGAACCTGGCATGGCTGGTTGTCGGCATCATCAACGGCGACTGGGGCGGCACTTCAGCCGACCAGAGCACCAAGGCCGGACAGGCAGTGCCCTATCCCGACCCCGCTTTCTCGTCATTCCCCTCTCGCATCGGCCTGAACGACATCCTCACGCTGACCCGCCAGTACAACGAGAAGACGGCTGGTGAGCTCAGCTACGAAATCACCGCAGGCGGCAAGACCATCACGGGCATCCTCGACGGCAACCGCGACAAGCGCGAAGCAATTGTCAATCTCGTTGATGAGTTCGCAGGCGTGAGCGGAGATCAGCTCGAAATTGTCATCAAGAATGCCGGAGGCTCTGTCGTTGAAGAGATCATCATGCCGCTGGCAAAGTGAGAAATGCTTTTGAAATAAAAGAATCCATTAGATAACCAGAACAGATATGAAACAGTATAATATAAATAAGGTGGCAGGATTGCTCATCATGGCATTGATGATGCTCTGTCAGAAGGTGTCGGCGCAGGGCTTTACGGCCAACGGTACGGTTGTCGACAGCAACAATGAACCGCTCATAGGTGCCACGGTGAAGGTGGCAGGGTCTGCAACGGGTGCCGTTACGGACTTGGACGGTCACTTTACGCTCTCTTGCGACAACGGCGCAACGCTCGAAGTGTCGTATGTAGGCTTCAACACACAGCAGGTGCGTGCCGCCCAGGGCATGCGGGTGACCCTCGTTGAGGATGCCAAGATGCTGGAAGAGGCTGTCGTAGTAGGTGTAGGTTACGGTACGATGCGCAAGAGCGACCTCACCGGTGCCATCACTTCGGTGTCGGCCAAGGACTTGAAGAAGGGTGTCATCACCAGTGCTGAACAGATGTTGCAAGGCAAGGTGGCCGGTCTTTCGGTCATCCAGAGCTCCGGAGCTCCCGAAGCTGGTGCCAGCCTCCGCCTGCGTGGTGGTACGTCTCTGTCTGCCAGCAACCAGCCGCTCATCGTTGTCGACGGTATTCCGGGCGTAGACATCAACACGGTACAGCCCAGCGAAATCGTCTCCATGGACGTATTGAAGGATGCTTCTGCCGCAGCCATCTATGGTTCGCGCGGTGCCAACGGTGTCATCATCGTGACAACAAACCGCCAAGGCGGCGACGTAGAGCAGAACTCCGTACAGTATAACGGCTATCTGGCACTGGCCAGCGTGGCTAAGAACGTGGACATGCTCTCTGCCAACCAATGGCGCGGCTATGTCCGGAGTCGCGAAGTGGGCACAGCCCTCGACTTCGGCGGCGACGTGGACTATCAGAAGGAACTCCAGCGCACGGCCGTTTCACACGGACACAACATCGCCTTCAGCTCTTCGAAGAAAGAACGCGGCTTCCGCGCCTCTCTGACCTATGCCGACAACCAAGGTGTCATCAAGCGCAACAGCATGAACCAGCTTCAGGCCAGCGTGTCTGCCTATCAGACGGCATGGCAGGGACGCTTGCACTTGGACGAAGGCATCAACGGCAGCTTCCAGAAATGGAACCCCATCGACACGCGCATCTTCGAGCGCATGGTCAACCTGAACCCGACCTTCCCCATCTACAACCCCGACGGAACCTTTGCACAGCTCAACGGTACCAACACCGAGAACCCGGTGGAACTGAACACGAACCGCGAGGACGAGCACAAGCGTCACCGCTTCCTTGGATACGTCAAGGCAGAACTTGACATCATTGACGGACTGAAGTACACCATCAACACCTCCTACGAGCAGAACAGCGTCAAGGGCGGCATCTACAAGCCCACCTACGCCCGCATGGAAGGCCAGAGCATGAGCGGATGGGGTCAGCGCACCTACGAAGACTACACCAACAAGCAGTTGGAGACTTACCTTACTTATGACAAGAAGTTCGCAGACATCCACCATCTCAACGTCATGGCAGGTTACTCCTACCTGGATAACATCTACGAGGGCTTCGGCTCACAACGCAAGGGCTTCGATACGGATGCATTCCTCTACAACAACCTTGCAGCCGGTACCGACTTCGAACTCGGCGACGTCTATTCCTACAAAGGTGGCTACACGTTGATTTCTTTCTTCGGCCGTGCCAACTACAACCTCATGGACAAATACATGATTACTGCCACGCTGCGTCACGACGGTTCTTCCCGTTTCGGTGCCAACCACAAGTGGGGTACCTTCCCCTCTGTATCGGCTGCATGGCGCATCTCTAACGAAAAGTTCATGGAAGGCACTCAGGACTGGCTCGACAACTTGAAACTGCGCGTTGGTTTCGGTATCACCGGTAACCAGGAAGGCATCGGAGAGTACAAGTCTCTGCCCACCATCGCCGTAGCCGGTGTCACCAAAGACCCCGTAACAGGCAAGTGGAAGAACACCTACGCCCAGAACCAGAACCCCAACCCCGACCTGAAGTGGGAACAGACGGCTCAGTGGAACATCGGTATCGACTTCGCTATGTTCAACCGTCTCCGCGGTACATTGGAGTTCTATCACAAGAAGACTTCCGACCTGCTCTGGACCTGTCAGGTTCCGACACCTCCGTATCCCTATCCCACCATGCTGATGAACATCGGCGACCTGGTGAACAAAGGATTTGAGTTCACCCTCGGTGCCAACATCATCCGCACAAAGGACTGGACCCTCGATGCCAACGCATCCGTTTCCTACAACCACCAGGAGATTACCAAGCTGGGCAACGGCCAGTTTGAGCCTGCAGACCTTCAGGCCGGTTCGCTCCACGACCTCCGTGGTATGTCCAACATGTATGCCCAGGTCATCAAGGAAGGCTACCCTGCAGGTGCTTTCTGGGGACCTAAGTGCTCTGGCATCGATGCTGAAGGCAAGTATATCATCAACCGCGACGAGGAAGGCAACCCCATCAACGAGTATCTTGGCTCTGCCATGCCGAAGTGGAACCTCGGCTTGAGCATCAACGCCACCTATCGCGATTTCGACCTGTCCGTTGCCGGCTATGGCATGTTCGGTCAGAAAGTGCTCAATGCTACCCGTATGGCGATGTATGATCCCACCCGCTTCCCGTCACAGAACGTACCCGACGACTTCATGACAAGCGGCATCACCGACAACCCGACCTTCTCCAGCTACTTCATCGAGAACGGAAACTTCTTCCGCTTGCAGTCGCTCACGCTGGGTTACAGCCTGCCCAAGCCCCAGGTATTGGGTCTGAGCCGCCTGCGCTTCTATGCAACGGTGGAGAATCTCTTCTGCATCACCGGCTACGAAGGCCTCGATCCCGAAGTGGCCGTACCAGACAATGTGCTCAACAGCCCGGGTATCGAGAAGTTCAACTCCTATCCGCGTCCGCGTACATGGTCGCTCGGTGTCAATATCGGCTTCTAAGCATAGAGAATACAAGAACATAAAGATATCATATAAAGTATAAAGAACAATTATGAAAGCAAGATATATATTACCGGCATTGTGCATGGCGGCTTTCGCAATGGCCTCCTGCACAGACCTTGACGAAACTCTTTACGACAAGGTGACGCTGGAAAGCTTCGGAAATCCCGAAATCGCAGTAGAGAGTAACGTCACAAGTGCCTACGCATCCTTGCGCGGCTATGGTGCAGGTACCGACGAAGGTAACGGCGTAAACTGCTATCCTACTTGTGAGTACGTCTTCTTCACCACCGAGTGTTCCAGCGACGAGGCTTGTATCCCCACCCGCGGCACCGACTGGTACGATGGCGGACGCTATCAGGAGCTGCAGTTCCACAACTGGAAACCCAACAACACCGGCATTCTGTCCATCTGGCGTTACAATTTCGTAGGTGTATCGAAAATCAACTCCATCATCAACCAGATCCAGGAAACCGACATTCCTGAAGAAGCAAAGGCATCTGCCGTGGCAGAACTGCGCGGATTGCGTGCCTACTACTATTACAACCTGCTCGACAACTTCGGAAACGTGCCCATCGTGAAGGATTTCAACACCACCGAACTGCCGAAGAACTCCTCTCGTAAGGAAGTATTCGCCTTCGTTGAGAGCGAACTGCTCGATGTGATTCCCCAGCTCAAGAGCGATATCCTCTACGGACGCTTCACGCAGAACGTGGCCTACACCCTCCTGGCACGTCTCTACCTCAACGCAGAGGTCTACACTGGCACCCCGCGTTGGCAGGATTGCCTCAACGCTTGCGAGAAAGTGAAGGGCTACACGCTGACCAGCAACTACAAGCAGAGCTTCTTCATCGAAAACGAGAAGTCACCTGAGATCATCTTCGCCATTCAGTACGACCACGCACAAGGCACCGTCGGCAACTATCTGGGCTCCATGAGCTACCACTATAACCAGAAGCTCGCCTTCTCGCCCACCGGTAACTGGCAGTGGAGCGGCAACGGCATCTGTGCACAGCCCGGCATCTACTCATCCTATGAAGAGGGCGACGCTCGCCGTGACCTTTCCATCCTCGCCGGACAGCAGAAGAGTGCCAAAGACGGCAGCGACGTGCTCATGGACAATGGCGAACCGCTCAACTACACCGAGGAAATCGGCGACTATGTCAACGCCCTCCAGAACGAAGGCGTGCGCCTCGACAAGTACGAGTGGAGCGTTGATGATCAGTGGGAGCGCGACAACGACTGGGTACTCATGCGCTATGCAGAGATATTGATGATGCAGGCAGAGGCTAACTATCGCCTCGGCTACGAGCAGGCAGCCCTCGGCTATCTCAACCAGATACGCAGCCGTGCCCGACTGGCAGCCCTCACTAGCATCACCCTCGACGATATCGACAACGAGTGGAAGCACGAGTTCATCTTCGAAGGACTCCGCCGCAATGTCAACATCCGTTTCGGAACCTTCTTCCAACCCTGGTGGGCAAAGGGCGACAGCTATGCACAGGAGCATGGCTACCCCATCGTGGACGAGTCTGACCACCACACTGCCATCTTCCCCATTCCCGAGGAGGAGTTGCAGAAGAACCCCAACATGGTTCAGAACCCCGGATACTAATACCGAGAGGAGGCCGTTTGGCAAGTCCAAGCGGCCTCCTTTTCCAACCATTCATCCCTAAACAATGAGAACATGAAAAAGATATTTTTATTAGCTTTGCTGTTTACGGTCAGCTTGACCATGGTTAGCTGTGGTGGCGACGACGATGACACCCCCGCACCCAAGCCCACTCCTGCCGTCGACGACGGCACGTCAGACTCCGGCAATGGCGGTTCCGGTAGCAATAGCGGTTCTGACAACGGCTCCGGCAATTCCGGCAGCGGCACGGACGTGACACCCTCCGACCCGTTGCAGCCCGAGAAGGACAACAAGATGAAACTCCTCGCCCACTACATGCCGTGGTTTGTCAAGCCCACCGCATCCGGTGTATGGAACCACTGGACCATGAGTGCCAACTCGCTGAGCCCCGACCACAGCAATCTGGCCAGCCACTACACGCCGCTGACGGAGCCTTATGCTTCTGACGACGAAGCCGTGCTCGACTACCAGTGCCTGCTGATGAAGTATGCCGGACTCGACGGTGTTGTCATCGACTACATGGGCGAGTCGGGCAAGAACGACTTCGGAACCATTGCCGCCAACACCAAGAAGATGGTTCAGGCCGTCACCAAGGCCGGATTGCAGTTTGCCCTCTGCTATGACGAGCAGACCGCACTCGCTACGGGCGTATTTTCCGACATCACCGATGCCAAGGAACAAGGGCGTACGGACATGCGCTTCATCAAGAACAACTACTTCAGCAAGCCCAACTACCTGAAGAACAACGGCCGACCCGTATTACTCATCTTCGGGCCCGCCCGCGTCACCGGCTCTTCCAACTGGAGCTACATCACCGAACCCCTCGGCTCGGCCGACGTAGTGGTCCTCAACAGCCATGCAGGCAACTACGGTTCACCCGCCGGCGAGTTCCTCTGGGTCAACAAGTCGCCCAACTACGCCACCGCCAAGAACTTCGACCTCTACATCGGTGGAGCCATGCCCGGCTTCTGGGACGTGTACAAGGCCTTCGGACAAGGCAACGGCTACACCACCTACGACCGCGAGGACGGCGCACTCTTCCAGTCTCAGCTCGCAGCCGCCAAGGATGCAGGTCTGGGATGGCTGCAAGTGAGCACTTGGAACGACTACGGCGAAGGCACCACCATCGAACCCACGAAGGAATACGCCTACCAATACCTGACCATCCTGCAACAGTTTGCCGGTGTCAGCTGTACACAGGCCGACCTGGAGTTGGTCTACCGTTGGTTCAACGTGCGTAAAGCCAAGCCCTCCGACAGCCGGGTGGCCCAGGCCTACGCCTTTCTGGCCGCCTTGCAGACCGACCAGGCAGCAAAGCTGATCAACGAACTGGAATAAGAACAACATTGAACCCACAAAGAATGAACAAAGCAACGATAAGAATGTCAGCATTGCTGGCCGCTTTCATGCTCTCTCTGCATGTTTTAGGGAAGCCGGTAGAGAAGGTGACGTCGCCCGACGGGCGGCTCACCCTCACCGCCGGTGTCAACAACGGAGAAGCATTCTATCAGCTGCAACGCGGCAACGAACCCCTCATCAATGCCTCCCGACTGGGCTTCCAACTCTCCGACGGACCCTTTGCCGGCGATTTCCGCGTCGTCTCCACAGCCCGCAGTGCCAAGGACGAGACGTGGCAGACCGTCTGGGGAGAGTCGCGCAACGTACGCAACCATTACAACGAACTGCGACTGAATCTCCAGGAACGCAAAGGCAAGAAACGACGCCTGTCCGTTGTATTCCGCATCTTCGACGAGGGCATCGGTTTCCGCTATGAATTTCCGCAGCAACCGGCACTCGGCGACTTCCAGATCATGGACGAACTCACCGAGTTTGCCTTCCCCTGGGACGCACAGGCATGGAGCCAGCCCACCAACGGCACCGTCTACTACGAAGCCCTCTACACCAAAGAGGCACTGAGCCGCAAGGACACCATTTCCACGCCCATCACGCTGGAAGTGAAAGACAATCTCTACATGGCCATCCATGAAGCCAACCTCACCGACTATGCCTCGCTGAACCTCTATCCTTCAGGCAACGGAGAGCAAGGCGTGAAGAACGGACAACGCTCCGCCGTCACGCTGGCCACCGCACTCACCCCCTGGCAGAGCGGCGTAAAGGTCTACGCCAAGGCTCCGTCGGTGACTCCTTGGCGCACGGTGACCGTCGCCTCCAAGCCCGGCGACCTCATCACCTCCTACATGGCACTCAACCTGAACGAGCCTTGCCAGATAGAGGACACCAGCTGGATTGAGCCCGGACGCTATGTAGGCATCTGGTGGGGCATGCACATGAAGGACTATACCTGGGAGCAGGGGCCGATACATGGTGCTACGACCGAGAACACCAAACGCTACATCGACTTCGCAGCCCAGCACGGCTTCAGCGGCGTGCTGGTGGAAGGCTGGAACTACGGCTGGGACGGCGATTGGACCGTCCACGGCGACCAGTTCAACTTCACCAAGCCCTATCCCGACTACGACCTGGAAGGACTCTGCGCCTATGCCAAGGAGAAAGGCGTGCGCATCATCGCCCACAACGAGACGGGAGGTGCTGCCGCCAACTATGAAGACCAGCTCGAACAGGCCTTCGCCCTCTATCAGCAGTTGGGCATCAACTGCGTGAAGACGGGCTATGTGAACGCCAAACTCGACGGCAAGGAACTGCAACACTCGCAGTATGGCATCCGACACTACCGCAAAGTGGTAGAGACAGCAGCCAAATACCACCTGATGATAGACAACCACGAGCCCGCCATGCCCTCCGGACTGCGCCGCACATGGCCCAACCTGATGACGGGCGAAGGTGCACGCGGCATGGAATACAATGCCTGGAGCCAGGACGGAGGCAATCCGCCCTATCACATCTGCATCCTGCCGTTCACACGCGGACTGGCCGGACCGCTCGACTACACACCGGGCGTGTTCAACTTCCACAACAAAGCCGTGCCGGCAACACGTCCGCAGACCACGCTGGCCAAACAGTTGGCCGAGTATGTGGTCATCTACAGCCCCTTGCAGATGGCCGCCGACATGATCGAGAACTATGAGGGACAGCCCGCCCTGACCTTCATCGAGTCGTGTCCGACCACCTGGGACACGACCAAGGTGCTCGACGCGAAAATCGGCAACTATCTCGTCACAGCCCGCAAGGACCGCGACAGCGACCGATGGTTCATCGGCGGCGTGACCGACGAAACGGCACGCGACGTGGAAATCGCATTGGACTTCCTCGATGCAGGCGCACGCTATCAGGCCATGATCTACGCCGATGCCGCCGAGGCAGACTACCAGTCCAACCCCTACGCCATGACCATCCTGCAACAGGAGGTCGACGCATCGTCAGTGCTCCGTCTGCACATGGCGCGCAGTGGTGGATTCGCCATCCGCCTCGTCAAACTCAACTGACACAGAAGCAGGAAACAAGAAACCTTCTGATAATTGATTCTCTCTTGAATGAGCCCTCAGCGGCTCCAAGGAGGGAGATGTGGCAGCGCATCTCCCTCCTTTTTTCTCTGCCGCAACGTCGGTTGAAACGCGGACAAGCGAACGAAGTCGGCTGGCGCATTGCACTTGAATCCCTCCTATGAGCCTTACCCGTTCTCCAAATAAGCCTTACTCATCCCCCCTATGAGCCTTACCCGTTCTCCAAGTGAGGCTTACTCGCGAGAATTTTTAATTTATTTTTTGAGAATTAATAAATTATTTTTTGAGAAAAAATAAATTAAAAATTCTCACGAACGAAGCCCGCCTTGCAAACCTCTGAGGCTCAGGGACTTGCAAGGCGGGCTTCGGTTCAGGAGAAATACGTTTTCGGAGCGTGGCTACAGACTCCAAAGTGCCCCTTGTCCGGACGTAAGGAGGGCGGTAACGTAAAAGAAATGCCAGCTAAGCGTTCTGCTATCCGATTAGGGCTAAATCTCCATGATACGCTGCTCGAACTCGTCGTTGGGCACGCGGGCTTTCTTCTTGACGCGCGTCTTATAGGTGTTGATGGTGTGAACGGAGTAGTTCAGGAAGTTGGCAATGCGCTCGCTGTCGGCCACGCCGAGGCGGATGAGGGCGAAGATGCGCATTTCCGGTGTCAGCGTGTCGGCCGCATCGGGCATCTTCCGGTCGTTTTCGTCGAACATGTCATTGAATTTCGTCACGAAGTCGGGGAAGATTTTCAGGAAGGTCTCGTCGAAAGCACCGAACATATTCTCTCGTTCAGCATTGAGCGTGGACTCCTTGATGGTTTGACGGATGTCTTCATACTGGCGTGCCATGAGCTTTCGGTCGATGGTCTTGTAGATTTTCTCCACGCGCTTGATGTATTCGGAGTTGATGTAGAATGATTTTCCGATATATTCGGTTTTGATATGGTTGGACTCGGAGAGTTGTTCGTTGAGCCGCGAAAGCTGTTGGTTGCTGGCAGAGAGCTGCTGATTGGTGTCGGAAAGAAGTGTGTTGGAGTGCTCCAGTTGCCGGCGTGCCTCGTTGAGCTTGCGGTTTTGCTTGCGGAAGAAAAGCAAGCTGCCCAGGAAGAACAGGGAAAAGAGCAGGGCAATGACGATGGCGAGGATATAGAGGTTGCGCTGTTGCTTGAGCATGTCGTACCGGTCCTGCTGGATAATGGGCAGGATCTCGCTGACTTGGATCATGCGCTGGCGGGCGTTATAGTAGTTGGCATCGTCGAGTGCAAGCTGGACGTAGCGCACGGCACGCTCCACGTCGCCCCGTTTGTAGAGCAGTCCGCCCAGCACACAAAGGGCTGTGGTCTCCTTGGTGGCCGTCTCGTTGTCGTAGATGGCGGCTTCGGCGAGGTAGTTGATGGCTTCTTCTTCCTCTTTCTCGCCCAGGCATACCCATCCCAGGCAGGAGGTGACGACGGCTTTGAGGTGTTTGTCTGCGGCCTGCGGCTGTTTCAGAAACCGCTGGAAGAAGGGAAGGCTCTCTTTTCCATGGTATTCCTTCATCAGGCGCATGCCTTCGTAGTAGTCTTTCATCCACGCTTCAGAGCCGATGCAGGCCAGCAGCGAGTCGGTCATCTCTCCGCCCTTCTTGATGTATTGGGGTTGGAAGTCTTGTCCGTGGTTGTAGTCGCACACGTCGTAGTACAGTCGGGCTCCCGTGCTGTAGTAGTAATATTTATAATAGGTGGAGACGACTGCGGGATTGATGCTTTCGTATTCGTCGAAAGCCTCCTTGAAGAGTCCGGCGGACAACAGGCAGAACACGCGGAAGCACTGCGCCTCGAGGATGAGGTCCTGATTGGCCTGCGCCTTGGCCAGCGCAAGGCATCGGTTGGCGTAGACATAGGCCGAATCGTACTGAAACGAGCCGTATTCCTTGAACAGCTGCGAGCTGATGCGATAGCGCACGCTGTCGGTGGCAGCCTGCCGCAACTGTGTGCGCAGCTTGCCAATCTGCTCCTGCTTCTGTACTTCATAGTCTTTCTTATGCAACAGGCTCTCATCCAGTCGCTGCAAGGACTCGCCGGTAGACGCAGCCCACACTCCTGTCGTTGCGGCAAGAAGTCCTATCCATAGCACGATAATTCTTCTTTTTATCATTGTTGTTCTCGCTTCCCGTTTATTTAGATGCCGTTATCGTTTATAGGTAATAGTCGTTTTAACCTTGCAAAAATAAAAAAAATCTGATAAAGCGACAAAAAAAACATCTTTTTTTTGTTTCCGTTGTCCATTTCGCACCTTTTCACTATCTTTTAAATAAGTTACTCGCGTTCGAAAAAACTCAAATACATTTGGTTTTTTGCTCACTTATTGTATAAAAATCTCACGCTCGAACGAACGAATTCATTCGTTCCTTGCTCGCTTAACCGATTTTTTCGTAACTTTGCATAAATTACTCGCGTTCGAAAAAACTCAAATACATTTGGTTTTTTCCTCACTTAACCGTAACTTTGCGGCAGAAGTGAAAAAGGAAACGGAAGACTGGAGACAGAAGAAAGGAGACCTTTACCGACCGTAGACAAACATCATCAAAGACAACAGACTATGAAGAAAATCGTATTCCTTACCGGTGCCGGCATGTCCGTGGAGAGCGGATTCAAGACCTTCCGCGGCAACGACGGCCTTTGGGAGAACTACCCTGTGGAAGAAGTGGCTTCCCACGAAGGCTGGGAGCGCAACCCTACGCTCGTCACTGCGTTCTACAACGGACTGCGGCGCAAGCTCTACGACGCACAGCCCAACGAGGGCCACCGCCTCATCGCCGGACTGGAGAGCCGCTATGAGGTGACCGTCGTCACACAGAACGTGGACAACCTGCACGAAAAGGCGGGCTCGACAAACGTCATCCACCTCCACGGAGAGCTCACCAAGGTGTGCTCCAGCCTTGATCCCTACAATCCCCGATACATACAGGAACTCACACCCGACAACGCCGAGGTGGCCGTCGGAGCCCAAGCCGGCGACGGCAGTCTGTTGCGCCCCTTCATCGTGTTCTTCGGTGAGAGCGTGCCGATGATCGAACCGGCCATCAAAGCCACGTCGCAGGCCGACATCTTCGTCGTCGTGGGCACCTCGCTGAACGTCTATCCCGCCGCAGGACTTATCCACTACGCTCCCAAGGGAATCCCCCTCTACCTCATCGATCCTGCCGACGTGGCCCAAGGCGACTCCGCCGGCGTGGAACACATCCGCCTGGGAGCCTCAGCGGGCATGCAGGAACTCCTCAGACGACTCTAAGCCTTTGCGTTTGCAACAACACCTAAACCGAAAAAGAGAGATGAAAACAATCATTATGTGCGCAGCCGCATGGCTGCTGAGCCTGCCCGTGACGGCGCAAGACGTGTGTGAGGAGATTGCAGCGAACCCCAACGTGGCCGGATGCAACTACATGGCCTATCCGGGACCGAAACAAACCGTGCTGACTGCAGCTCCCGAAGGCTATACACCTTATTATATCAGTCATTATGGAAGGCACGGCTCGCGCTATCTGATTGACCAACGCGACTACGATGCGCCCCGCGCCACCCTGATGAAGGCCGACTCGCTGGGCATCCTGTCGCAGACGGGGCGCGATGTATTGCAACGTGTAGAGCGAATGCGTACGGAAAGCTGGAAACGGCTGGGAGAACTCACGCCGTTGGGGGCTGAACAGCACCGCGGCATTGCCCGCCGCATGGTGGAACGCTTTCCGGAGGTGTTTGAAGGCGACGTTGTCGTCGATGCCAAGTCCACCTTTGTCATCCGCTGCATCCTCTCCATGGAGAACGAACTGCTGGAGATGGCAGCCCTGCGGCCGTCGCTTCGCTTCAAGCACGACGCTTCGTGGCACGACATGTACTACATGAACCAGTCTACAAAGTACCTCGACTCGCTCAAGAACAGGCCAGAGGTGAAGCAGACCTTGAAGGCTTTCGAACAGGCCCATGCCCACCCCGAGCGTGTGATGAGCCTGCTGTTTGACAACGGGAAGCAAGAAACCACTGCCGGCTTCCTTTCAGAAGACGAGCAGCGCGGACTCTACCGCCAGCTCATTGACCTCGCCACGGCCTTGCAGAATACGGAGCTGCGCCATGAGATGACCCTCTACGACCTCTTCACCACCGACGAACTCTACGAGAACTGGCAGAGAACGAATGCCTGGTGGTACCAGAACAACGGTGCGGCACCGCTCACCGGCACCGTACAACCCTATTCGCAGCGCAACCTCCTGCGCAAGATTGTGGAGGAAGCAGACTCCTGTCTCGTCATGGAACGCCCCGGAGCCACCCTGCGCTTCGGCCACGAAGGCATGGTCATGTCCCTCTCATGCCTGCTCGACATCGACCAATACGCCACGCAAACGTCCCTCGACTCTTTGGAAATCAAGAACTGGCTGTCGCACAACATATTCCCCATGGCCTGCAACCTGCAGTTTGTTTTTTATAAGAAGACTGGAAACAGCCTGCAAAAGACCGGAGAAGGGAGAGAAGAGAAGGCTCCCGTGCTCGTCAAAGTATTGCTCAACGAGAACGAAGCCACACTGCCCCTGCCCGCCGTGAGCGGCCCCTACTACCGCTGGGACGACCTCCGCGCCTACATGCTGCGCATCCTCGACCGCTGGAAGTCCATCGGTCAGGAATAAAGAAAGGCACATACGCCACGAAGGTGAAGCCCTTGTAAGGGGTCATATAGCCTATATCATCCAGTAATACAGGGTTTATTACCGGGTAATATAGGGTCTTTTACCGAGTAATACAGGCTATATTATTTGCAGAAAGTGGCACTTTCAAGGCATCATTCCTATAGGATTGTCTGCTGAAACGGCATCCACAAACACAAGCATCACCGTTAGAGATAAAGACTTTCTTTGGTTCATCCGACATTTCGAGTGATACGGCAGTCGTGTAGAGCGTAGAGCCTC
>CAMHEA010000043.1 GCA_946184025.1 uncultured Prevotella sp. | reverse complement strand
TATTTGATTATTCGTTCTGTTTGGCAAAGGTACGAAATTTTTTTGTACCTTTGCTGCCTATGACGACACTTTATTTGGTCAGGCACGGAGAAACGCTTGACAACGAACGACAGATCATGCAGGGACAGACGCAGGGAAAGCTCAATGCCAAGGGCGTGGAACAGGCACGCGACCTGTGCCGTAAACTGGAGCAAGTGCACTTCGATGGCTTTGTGGCGAGCGACTTGAAGCGTTCCGTCGATACTTGTTCCATCATTGCTGCTCCCCACGGACTGCCGGTGACGACGACTCCTTTGCTGCGCGAACGCGACTGGGGAAGCTTTACGGGGCGGTATATTCCGGAACTGAAGGATGAGGTGTGGCCCGACGACATTGAGTCGCTTGATGCCCTGAAGGCGCGTGCCGTCCGCCTGCTTGATTTCCTTCGAGAGAAGTTCCCCGGCCAGACGGTGCTCGCCGTAGGCCACGGCATCGTGAACAAAGCCATCCAGTCCGTGCTCTATGGTAAGCCCATGAATGAAGTACAACGCATGATGAACGCCGAAGTGCGCATCTTGGAAATTTAGAAAAAGACAAAAGGGAGTGATGCCTCACGCACTACTCCCTTTCTTCAATTTGTGTTTTCTCTTAAAAAACTTGCCTATTAATTCTTAGAAATCTATTACCTGAATAACAATCCTCTTTACCTTTTTCTTATCTGTGACCTCCGAAACGACCGCCACCGGAACTTCCACGGCTACCACCGAAGCTTCCCCGGCTGCCGGAAGAACTTCCCATGCTGCGAGAACCTCCGAAGGAACTGCCTGAGGGACGCGAGTAGCTGCTGCCGCCGCGTGTACTCATGGAGCTGCCTGAAGGCCGGCTGATGGAGGATGAGCCGAACCGGTTGGTCGAAATGGAACCTTTAGACTCGCTCATGCGACTGCCTGTTCTTGTCGGTGCTGTCTGCAATCTCGAAGGCTGACTTGTCATGCTGCCGCTGTTGGCTCCCCCCATCCGGGTGTTCGTGCCTGGAGCAGTCACGGTCTTGCGTGTTGAGCTTTCCCTTCCGGGCATGTTGCGGGTGCCGCCGAAGCCCATCCGGTTGTTGCTGTTGACAGAATGACCTTGGTTTGGCGTGTTTCCGCCTTGCGGACTGATTCCGTTGTTATGTCCATAGCCTTTGTTTCCGCCATGGTTACCGTTCCGTCCGTTGCCGAATCCGTGCTTGTAGTCGCCGCGCTTGAATCCGTCGCGCATACCGAAGTGGTGGTTTCCGCCGTGGTAGGCATGATGCCCGAAGTCGCGTCCGTGGTACCAAGAGCGTCCGCCATTGTGGTGCCAGGCGTGTCCGCCGCGGTATACGGTCCAGAAATGAGGCCGTCCGAAGTAGAAATAGTCGCGGTGCGGATAGCGTGCATAGATAGCGAAGTGCCAGTAGCCTGCATCCCAGTAGAGTGGACGGTAGAAATAGGTGGCGGCGCAGAAGGCACGGTACTGCCAGTCGAAGAGAATGTAGCTAAGGTCGAGGTTGCGGTGTGTCCAATAGGCACCATAGAGGTCATCGTAGGTGTTGACACTCATCAGGTAGTCCAGGTTCACCTCATAGGCAGCCTCGTATTGCTGCTCCGTGAGATTCAGTTCATAGGCCATCTTGTCGGTAAGGAACAACGCCTGCTGGCGTGCCTGTTCGTAGCTCATGGCATTGGCTGTGGCCGTCAGGGCGAACCATGCTGTCAGGACGATAATCAGCTTCTTCATAGTCGTATGGGTTTTAAATGTTTGTTTCTTATTCGATTCCGGTCTCCTGTGTGAAGGTGTCGGCCACCTGTTGTGTCGGCTTTTCACTTGTTCACGGTGCAAAATTGCAAAGAATCTATGGCATATGAAAAGGATTTTCCCTACTTGCGCGGGGAATTTCCCTATTCGTTTCATTCTTTGGGGGAGCCGTGCCGTGCTGATGGATGGGAACCGTTGGAAGGGGCTTTGGAACCTGCTTGCCAAGTCGCTGAGGCTCAGTGGTTTACGAACGGACTTTGGCAGTGAGAATTTTTAATTTAAAAATTCTCAAAAAATAAATTATTAATTCTCAAAAAATAAATTAAAAATTGTCGCGACTATGGCACTTTCGAATTACAACTAAGGTTCTTTTGACTTGCAACTATAGCCCATTGGAGAGAAAAAAGTGGCTTCCGTGGCCTGTCATGGTGGCTTTCCCAAGGGAGAAGCCGGGAAGAAAAAAGTGTGTGAGATGCAATAATCCAGCCTGTGCGGCGTTATTCTATATAATAATGTATATACATATTTATATTAGATGAAGAGAAGACTACTTGTTTTGGCCGCCCTCACGACGGCCATGGGTGCTGTTGCACAATATGAGGACGAGTGGAAAGCCAGTCCGATGAAGCCTTTCAGCGGGGTGGAATATAAGGCTGAGATGCAGCTGAGCGGTTCAAGCGGGAAGACTCCGTTGTGGCTCAATGCCAATAAATATGGTCTGAGTTCACTCGACGAGTTCAACGGCTATGTGCGCGGAAGCATCGAGCGGCCGCTGTCGGTGGACGAAAACCGGAAGTGGGGGCTAGGATATGGTGCCGATGTGGCCGTGCCGGTGAACTATACAAGTCATTTCGTGGTGCAGCAGGCCTATGTTGAAGGTCGGTGGCTGCATGGTGTGCTTACCGTGGGGGCCAAGGAGTATCCCATGGATCTGAAAAACAACCAGCTCAGTACGGGTTCGCAGACGCTGGGCAAGAACGCCCGTCCCGTGCCTCAGGTACGGCTGGCTTTGCCCGAGTATTGGACGCTGCCGTTCGGCCATGGCTGGCTCCATCTCAAAGGCCATGTGGCCTATGGCGTGATGACTGATGACAACTGGCAGCACGACTTTACGGGTCGCAAGTCGAAGTATGCCGACAACGTGCGCTATCACAGCAAGGCCGGCTATCTGAAAATCAGCAACGAGGAACGGTTCATTCCTTGGTCGTTCGAAATGGGGCTGGAGATGGCTGCGGAGTTTGGCGGCACCTCACATGCCTTCAGCAGCAAGGGCGAAGAAGCCATCCGCGAGGGCGAGAAGGGCTTCAAGGGCATGTGGCATGCCTTGCTTCCCGGTGGCGATGAGGTGGGAGAGAGTACCTACCTGAATGTAGCTGGAAACACACTGGGCAGTTGGGTGGCACGCATCGGGTACGAGGCCGACACCTGGAAATTTGCCTTCTATGCTGATAAATACTTTGAAGACCACTCCGGCATGCTCATGCTCGACTATGACGGCTACGGAACGGGGCAGGAGTGGGCTGTGAAGAAGGAGAGGAAATACCTGATCTATGATCCGAAGGACTGGCTGCTCGGCGTGGAACTGAACTATAAGTATGACCGTCTGGTCAAGGGCATTGTCCTGGAATACCTGTACAGCAAGTATCAGAGTGGTCCCATCTATCACGACCATAACCCCGGAATGAAGGATCACATAGGCGGCATCGACGAGTTCTATAACCATTACATCTACACGGGATGGCAGCACTGGGGACAGGTAATGGGCAATCCGCTCTACCGGTCGCCCATCTACAACGACGACGGGGCGATTATGGTGAAAAACAACCGATTCATGGCATTCCATCTGGGTATCAACGGAACGCCTACCGAGCAGTTGCGCTATCGGCTGTTGGCTACCTATCAGGACGGACTGGGCACTTATCAGGTGCCTTTCAAGAGCCGTCACCAGAACTTCAGTTTCCTGGCTGAGGCTGATTATGCTTTCAAAGGCAAGCTCGCCGGTTGGAACCTGCGCGGTGCCTACGGCATGGATCTCGGCGGACTGTTGGGGCATAACTATGGATTTCAGCTGACTTTATCGAAGAAAGGAGTGATCACAAAATGAAGGCAACATACCAAAAGAACATGATGAAAAGGATGTTGATGCCGCTCTGTGCCGTTGTGGCCATGATGTGCGGCGGATGTTCCATGCTGGAGCATCCCAACAATAAGGAACTGGACGGGTACTGGCATCTCGTGGGAGTTGACACGCTGGCTACGAACGGCAAGAAGGACTTGGCTGACGACCTCCTCTTCTGGAGTATTCAGGCGCGTCTGATGACTGTTACGGACCGCAGTGTCATCGATTCGCGTGATAATTATGTGATGCACATGACGATTACGGATTTCAAGACCATCCACATCTACGACATCCGGCAGCATGACAAGAATGGCGGTGACCCTGAAATCACAGACGTTTCGCTCTTGGCTCCCTTTGGCATCAACCAACTGGAAGAAACCTTTACGGTGGAGTCGGTATCTGGAAGCAAGATGATTCTCAAGGACGAGATCCTCAGACTCTATTTCAAACGGATGTGACAAAATCGCTGCTGAGTCCACAGTGTGTCTTCTTTGTCGCGACGACGGATATTCCTAAAAGAAAAGCAGGGCGGATATGATAGTCCGTCCTGCTTTTCTTTTTGGTTGCATAGCTCGGAGGCGTTGTGCCCATCTTGCGCGAATGTCCTGTCTTAGATAGTTTCGGGAACGTTGGCCAAGCCGGCATTCAGCTCTTCTTCGAAGAGTTCGTAGTTGCGAAGGTCGCCGTTGAGGAACGAATCGTAGGATGGCATGTCGATGAGTCCATGTCCGGAAAGGTTGAAGAGGATAACCTTTTCTTCGCCCGTTTCCTTGCATTTCTTGGCCTCACGGATGGTGGCGGCAATGGCGTGGCAGCTCTCCGGTGCGGGAATGATGCCCTCGGTGCGGCTGAAGAGTACGCCGGCTTCGAAGGATTCCAGCTGTGGGATGTCTACGCCGTGCATCAGTCCGTCCTTGATGAGCTGGCTGACGATCATGCCTGCACCGTGGTAGCGGAGTCCGCCGGCATGGATGTTGGCCGGCTTGAACTCGTGGCCGAGGGTGTACATGGGCAGCAGCGGGGTGTAGCCGGCTTCGTCGCCGAAGTCGTAGCGGAACTTTCCGCGTGTCAGTTTCGGACAGCTGGAAGGCTCGGCGGCGATAAACTCTGTCTGCTTGCCGTCAAGGATGTTGTGGCGCATGAAGGGGAAGGCGATGCCTCCGAAGTTGCTTCCGCCTCCGAAGCAGGCGATAACGGTGTCGGGATATTCGCCGGCCATCTCCATCTGCTTCTCTGCTTCAAGGCCGATGATGCTCTGGTGGAGGGCAACGTGGTTCAGTACGGACCCCAGTGTGTACTTACAGTTAGGTGTCGTCGTGGCCAGCTCTACGGCTTCGGAGATGGCGGTACCCAATGAACCGGGATGAGTGGGGTCTTTGGTGATGATGTCCTTGCCCGCACGTGTCGACATAGAAGGTGAACCGGTGACGGCAGCACCGAAGGTGCGCATGATGAGTGAGCGGTAGGGCTTCTGCTGCATGGTGATCTTCACCTGATAGACGGCAGCCTCCAGTCCGAAAATCTTTGCGGCATAGCTCAGTGCGGCTCCCCATTGTCCTGCACCGGTCTCGGTGGTGACGTTGGTGGTGCCTTCCTGCTTCGCGTAGTAGCATTGGGGTAGGGCTGAGTTGATTTTGTGTGAGCCCAGCGGGTTTACGCTCTCGTTCTTGAAATAGATATGTGCCGGTGTGCCCAGTGCTTCTTCCAAGGCGTAGGCGCGCACCAGCGGAGTGGATCGGTAATACTTGTATTTTTCGAGCACGGCTTCCGGGATGTCAATCCAGGCATGCTCAGTGTCGAGTTCCTGCTTGCAGCATTCTGCTGGGAAAATCTGTGCCAGATCTTCCCAGCCCAGCGGTTGTTTGGTGGCCGGATGGATGGGCGGCAGGGGCTTGTTCACCATGTCTGCCTGAATGTTGTACCATTGTGTTGGTAAGTCCTTCTCTTGAAGGATAAACTTCTTTTGCTTGCTCATAACGGGATTATTATTTTGTTACTTATTGTCTGGATAGTTGGCACAAAGGTAATAAAAAGAAAGCAAAGGGATGGCATACGGCCTCATTTATTTTTGCATTTCTGCTTTTTTTGTGTCTTTTGGCCTGCCAGGGCAATCAAGATGATGAAAAAACATTTGTCTATCTCGGCGATTCGTGGTAATTTTGCGCCATGATTATTGTATTGACCATTTTTGTCTATTTTCTTGTGCTGCTCTTGCTGAGCCGTTTTACGGGGCGAAACAGCAGTAACGAGGCGTTTTTCCGTGCAGGAAGGAAGTCGCCGTGGTACATGGTGGCCTTCGGTATGGTGGGTGCTTCGATTTCTGGCGTGACGTTTGTGTCGGTGCCGGGCATGGTATTGCAGGCCGACATGACCTACTTGCAGACGTGCCTGGGATTCATTTTGGGTTATCTGGTAGTGGCTTTCGTACTGCTACCTGTGTATTACCGACTGAATCTCACCACCATCTACACCTACTTGCTGCAACGTCTGGGGCGGCGTTCTTATAAGACGGGAGCATGGTTCTTCCTTGTTTCAAAGATGGCGGGTGCTGCCATGAAGTTCTATGTGGTCTGCATGCTGCTCCACCGGTTTGTGGTCATGCCTATGCTGGGGGAAGTTTCGCCGGCTGTCGTGTCGCTTTCGTTTGGCCTGACGGCGGCGGTCTTGGTTTCGCTCATCTGGTTCTATACGCGCCGTGGCGGCATCCGCACACTGGTCTATACGGATGTGTTTCAGACAACGTGCATGTTGGGTGCCTTGGTGCTGATTGTCTGCTATGTCATGGAGACTCTTGGCATGTCTGTAGGTGATGCCGTCCGGGCTGTTGCGGCGGACAGCCATAGCCGCATCTTCGTGTTTGACGACTGGGTTTCACGGCAGAATTTCTGGAAGCAGTTTCTCAGTGGCATCTTTATTGTCGTAGTGATGACGGGCCTGGATCAGGATATGATGCAGAAAAATCTCACTTGCAAGACATTGCGCGAGGCGCAGAAGGACATGTGCAGCTATGGGTTGGCATTTGTTCCGGCTAATTTGCTGTTCCTGTCGTTGGGCGTTTTGCTGATGATGCTTGCCCAAAAGCAGGGAGTGGAAATTCCTGTCAGGAGTGATGAGTTGTTGCCGTTGTTTGCCGCTACAGGCCGGCTGGGACTGCCCGTTGTCGTCCTGTTTACCATTGGTATTGTAGCGGCTTCTTTTTCAAGTGCAGACTCGGCACTGACCTCCCTTACGACCAGCTATTGTGTGGACATCTGCGAGCGGAGCGGTGACGAACGCCTGCGACGGCGCACCCATCTGGGCATGGCGGTAGTCTTTGCCGTGTTCATCATCATGGTCTTTTTGCTCAACTCTACGAGTCTGATTGATGCCATCTATACCATAGTCTCCTATACCTACGGCCCGTTGCTGGGGCTTTTTGCCTATGGGCTGCTGACGAAGCGTGGTGTCAACGACCGGCTGGTTCCTTTTGTGGCATTGGCATCGCCCCTGCTCTGCTTTTTGATTGATGCCTTTTCGCGCGCGTACGTTAATTATATATTCGGCTATGAACTCCTTCTTCTCAATGGCCTGATTACGTTCGTGGGGCTGTGGGCTTTATCAAGGAACCGCTAACCTTGTGGAACCAGTCCTTCGATGTACTTGCACAAGATGGCGATGCCCCGCTTGTTCTCTCCACCTTGCGGTATGATGAGGTCGGCATAGCGTTTCGTGGGCTCGATGAATTGTTCGTGCATGGGCTTGAGTACGTTCAGATAGCGTTCAACGACCATGGAGACAGTACGTCCGCGGTCGATGGTGTCGCGCTGGATATTGCGGATGAGTCGCTCGTCGGGATCCGTGTCTACAAAAATCTTCAAGTCCATGAGGTCGCGCAGTTTTTTGTTGATCAGTGTCATGATGCCTTCGATGATGATGACGGGCTTCGGTTCCACATGGACCGTCTCCGGCAGACGGTTGCTCAGGATGTAGGAGTAGGTGGGTTGTTCAATGGCCTGCCCGTTCCGCAACTCGTTGAGTTGTTTCTGAAGGAGTTTCCAGTCAAAGGCATCAGGGTGGTCAAAGTTGATGGCTTTCCGTTCTTCATCGGTCATACCCGTTGTGTCGTTGTAGTATGAGTCCAACGGCACAACGGCCACATAGTGAGGCGGCAGTGCCTCCACGATTTTCTTCACAACGGTGGTTTTTCCGGATCCTGTTCCTCCGGCAATGCCGATAATGGTGATTTTGTCTTTCATAATGAAGATGTGTTTAGGATGTTTCTTACATGCTGATCAGTGGATAGTTCAAGTTCTTTCTGAAACATGGGAAGATAGTTTTCGGCCTTGCGTTCCACTTTCATGGGATAGGCGCGACTGCTACTGGGCATGCGATAGAGGCGCAGGGTGCGGTCGCGGAAGGTGAAAATGGTGTTATTTCCAACTTTTGGAGGCGTGATCTGGAAGTGCTCCGTGAAGAGGTCGGTGGCTTTCTGGCCTGTCGTGACAATGGCTTGGCACTGTGGAATGCTGCTTAAGAGCTTGTCAAGATCAGTTGGCTCAACAATTTCGAGGTCTTTGTCAGAAGCTGTATTCTTGGTTCTGCATACGATCGTGGCGGTGTCGTAGATGCCGATGCCTTTTTCGCGTAGCAGTTGCTCAATGGCTTCGCGCCGGAAGGTTTTGTTGGGCTCGTCGACGAGATGGTTCTTGTCACCGAAAAAGCATAGGCCGAAAATGCGCCACATGTCGTTGATGTAGTTCGGATAGAAGAAATCCATGCACCAACGTTTCCTTGCCGGCGGAAAACTACCCAGCATCAGCAGGCGACAACCGTCGGGAAGGAAAGGTTGGAGGGGATGGCGTTCTGTTTCCATGCTTCTCAGCGTTATGAGCGAGGACTACTTCTGTTCCTTGACGAGGTAGACGCACACGGGCAGGTGGTCGCTATAGCCGTCGAGCCATACACCACCGGCATGGGTTCGCTTGGTGTTTCCCTTGTATCGGCCTGTGGTCTGGAAAAGGTAATCGCGCCGGAAAATCTCGCATTTCCAATATTTCAGGGTCTCATAGTTCTTGCTGCCTTTCTTGTTGAGCAGGTTCGGCGACATGATAATCTGGTCGAAAAGATTCCATTTGCCGTCGTACTGAAGTGTTCCGGTATGCTGCTTCACGAGGATATTGTACCATGGGTTGTACATTTCGTCATCCTTGACGATTTCTATTTCCTCTTTGGCTCCGAGAGCTTCGTACATGCTCTTGTTGACAGGGTCGTCATTCATGTCACCCATGACGAAGACCTTGCAGTCGGGATCGTCGCGCAGCAGGGAATCCTTGACGAGGCGAATTTGTTCTCCGCCCTGTTCGCGATAGTAGGAGCCTTGGAAGCGGCTGGGCAGGTGGCAGACGATGGCTGCAACGTGCTCGCCGGCGAGAGTTCCGCTGACAGTGAGGAATCCGCGGGTGGCTTTAGCAGAGTCCTTCTCATCTTTATATATATAAGGTATAAGCTTTACATCGCGTACCGTGAAGAGGGTGGGGTTGTAGAGTAAGCCGCAGTCTACGCCACGTTTGTCGGGGCCTTCGATGTGGCAGAACTGGAAATTTCGTGCTTTGAGCTCAGGCTCGTTGCATAGGTCAGTCAAGCAGCGAGCGTTCTCAACTTCGCTCACTCCGATAAACGCACAGCCTACCCCTGGGAGTACGTCGGTTCCCATCTCGGAGAGGACGGTGGCGAGGTTGTGGAGCTTGTGGGCATACTTGAGGTCATTCCACTTATAAGAGCCGTCGGGCAGGAATTGGTAGTCGTTTTTTCCTTCATCATGTTCTGTATCGAACAGGTTTTCAAGATTATAGAAGCCAACTCCGAATACGGAGTATTTTTTCTGTGCAAAGGCAGAAATGCACGACAGGGTCGTCACGAACAAAATCAGCAATGTCTTTTTCATATTATCAGTATTAACGTTTTTATTATTCATTTGCAAATATCGGCATTAAAATCGAAAATATCGCATGTTTTGCGAAAAATTATCAGAAAAGTTTTTTCTTTCGGAATTTATTTCGTTACTTTGCAAATGTCTTAAACAATTTATTTTATATCTAACACTATGCATAAAAAGCTGAAATTCGCAGTGATGGCCCTCTGCTGTTCACCGATGGCATTTGCTCAAACTACTCAAACGGTGGAAATGCAGGAACAGACGGGTAAGCCGATAGATGAGTCGGCCTTCACTTTTACGGAAGCACAGTTGGATGAAGATGAGAACATGTCGCAAAACGTGACTATTGTCAGTTCCAACAATAATGCCTATGCCAGCAGAATAGGTTTCCTGTTCTCGCCGATGCGCTTCAGGTATCGTGCTTTCAATCAGAGGTACAATGAGATCTATATCAACGGTACGCCGATGAACGATATGGAAAACGGACAATTCTCATTCTCAGCTGTCGTAGGTGGATTGAACCATCAGACACGCGGCTCGGAATATTCGTTGCCTTTCGAGGACAACCTGTTCGGTATATCGGGCATGGCAGGTTCGCAGAACTACAACTTCCGTCCGGCAGCGATGGCGGCCGGACACCGGTTGACATTGAGTGCAGCCAACCGTAGTTATGTGGCTCGCGGTATTTACTCCTACAATTCGGGACTCAATAGCAAAGGTTGGGCTTTCTCCGCCGGAGTTGGTTACCGATGGGCTAACGAGGGATATGTAGAGGGGACCTTCTACAACTCATTGTCCTATTATCTTGGCGTTCAGAAGGTGACACGCGATGGTCATCACTCCGTTGCACTTGCCACATGGGGCAGTCCTACGGAACGTGGACAGCAAATTGCCTCTACTGACGAAATGTATTGGATTGCCAATGACCGTCAATATAATGCCAACTGGGGATGGCAAGACGGTAAGAAGCGTAATTCGCGCGTTGTAACAAACTTCACACCCAGCGCCATGCTGACCTGGGATTGGAACATAGACAACAACACGAAACTTACTACTTCGCTCTTTGGCCAGTATGGAATGGACAAACGGACACGTCTGAACTATAACAACAGCGACAATCCACGTCCAGACTATTATAAGATGATGCCGAGTAACTTCTATGACGTATGGGGAAGTACTGAACGCTATCAGACGGCACAAAGCTTGGAAGACTGGAATACGGCTTATGCCTATCTGTCGGGGTCAAAACAGAACAGACAGATTGACTGGAACCGCCTATATGAAGCTAACAAAGTGGCTTCTTTGCAAGGGGCTGATGCCATGTACTTCCTGCAAGCTCGTCGTGTGGATGCCTTGAGGGTGAGCCTTGCTTCTACACTTAACAAGCAACTCGACAAGAACAAGAACTGGAATCTGGGGCTGGTGCTCGGAACGAATCGTGGCCGTCACTACCAATCCATGGAAGACTTGTTGGGTGCCACGACTTTCCATAATGTGAACAACTATGCTATTGGCCGGTATGCAGGGACCGATAACCGTGTGCAATACGATATGAACAATCCGAATGCTGTCGTAGGAGAAGGTGATGTCTTCGGCTATGACTACAAGATCTTGGTCAACAAGGGAAACGTCTGGAGCAGCTATGTTGAGAATATCGGTGCACTACATTATATGGTTTCTGGTCGTTTAGGCTATACGGATATGCAGCGCGATGGTAAGATGCGCAACGGTATGGCTCCCGATAACTCGTTCGGGAAAGGTGAAAAGGCAAAGTTCCTTGACGGCGGCCTGAAATTTGGCTCCTCGCTCAATCTCGGTGGCGGCCACACGTTCACGCTTGGTCTCGGTTATGAGCATCGTGCACCGCAGGCTCGCGACGCTTTCATAGCTCCAGAGGTCAACAACGATTTCGTATCCGACTTGCGTAATGAACGCGTGTTCAGTAGTGAAATCGGCTACATGCTGCAAACGACTTGGCTGCATGCCAATATCAATGCCTATTACAGCCGTATGACTAACGTATCTGAATGGCAAAACTTCTATGATGACGATGCTAATTCATTTACTTATGTCAGTATGAACGGAATCAAGAAACATTTCTATGGCTTGGAAGCTGGTATTAAGGTGAAGGTTACGGAATTCCTTGATGCTAAGTTCATTGGCACCATCAGTGAGGCAGTGAATATCAATAATGCCAATGTGTGGTACATGAGTTCTCAGACTGGAACGTTCAACGACAACGTACCCAACCATGAGGCTGAGATCGTATATAATAAAGGTATGCACGAGGCAGGAACACCGCTCACGGCACTCTCCTTGGGACTGAGTTTCCATAAGCAAGGCTGGTATATTGACCTCAATGGAAACTATTACGATAGAATCTACCTGAGCTATTCGCCTGCTTATCGTTATACGGAGACCTTGAAGAACCGTCAGGAAGTGTTTGGCGATGTTTATGATGTGAATGGCGACATCCGTCCAGATGCAGTAGCCCAGGCGGAAGGCAAGGGCGGTTTCATGCTCGACGGAAGCATCGGCAAGAGCATTTATCTGAGCCATGGCCGCAGGCTTTCCATTAACCTGATGGTAACCAATATCCTGAACAACGAAAAACTCTGTACTGGCGGTTATGAACAGAGCCGATCCAGCTATTCAGCAACGAGTCTGAACGAGCGTACCTACAAGTTCGACCGCAATCCGATGAAGTTCTATGCATTTGGCACGAATGGAATGCTGAACGTGTCCTATAATTTCTAATAAACACCGATACGATAATGAAAAACTTCAAATATATCACACTTGCATTCGCATGCTGCCTGATGGCGGGATGTATGAATGACGACTGGGATGCACCTACGGATCCGGTGACTATCGGCAACAACGACATCACCGAAGAAAACGTTGTGAGCATAGCCCAGCTGAAAAGTGCTAACAGTTCGACCATATTCAACAGCACTGATTCTTACACGCAGTTTACCGAGGATGTAAAGATTAAGGGACGTGTCACAGGCAACGACGTAGGCGGAAACGTCTATAGTGAAATCGCCATTGACGACGGAACGGGTGCCATTCTCGTATGTATCTCTGAAGGCGGTCTCTTTTCCTACTTGCCGTTGGGCCAGGAAATCCTCATTGACTTGAAGGATCTTTACATCGGTGGCTATGGACAGCAGCCCGAAATAGGAACGCCCTATGTCAACAAGAACGGCCGTTCCTATATCAGCCGTATGAATCGTATGCTGTGGAAGCAGCATTTCAAACTGCTGGGCAGTCCCGATCCCTCGCAGGTCGTTGCAGAGGAGTTCGACAAAAGCAAAGTCAAGGATGCAGACTACCTGAAGACACATGCAGGTAAGCTGATGACCATCAAGAATGTGACGTTCAAGAAAGGCGACGGCACCACCACGTTTGCTCCGGATGAGGAGAAGGATGCTGGAAACAGTGTTAACAGGGGGCTTGTCGGTATCGACGATGCCAGTTTGGTCGTGCGCACCAGCACCTATGCCAACTTTGCCGGCGATGCCCTTCCAACTACTCCTGTTAACCTCACGGGTATCTTCACCCGTTATAAGAATACCTGGCAGATACTCCTGCGTACAGCGGATGATATCCAGCCAGCTAATCTCAATCAGTAAAAACAATATTAAAAAGTAATAACATGAAAAAGTTAGTTTATTCAATGTTTGCACTGGCTATGACAGCCATGACATTCACAAGTTGCGAGGATGTACCCATGCCGTACAATGACCCGAACAACTATAAAGCTCCCGAGCAGGAACTTGCCGAAGGAACCTATTTGGAAGAATCCTTCTCCAATGGCTTCGGAACCTTCGAGGTGAAGACGATGAAGGGTAATCCGTGGACTATCAACTATAGCACAGCCACGGCTACGGGTTACAACAGCAGCGACAAGACCAACGTTGAGTCTGAAAGCTACCTTCTCTCTCCAGAGATTGATCTGACAGAGGCACAACAGGCCTACCTCACGTTTGAGTATATCTTCCGCTATGGAAACAACGACGGTGAGAACAAAGTGCTCATCACCGATGAATACACTGGGGATCCGACGACGACCGACTGGGAAGACATTACCGGCGACCTGACAGAAGGCAGCGACTGGAATACCTTCTATACATACGCCAAGCAGATTGGGGAGAAGTATATTGGCAAGAAGATTCGCATTGCCTTATACTATAATGCATCGGACAGCGGCTCACGCACATGGGAAGTCAAGAATCTTGCTGTGAAGGAAGGAAAGGCCGAGGAAGCTGTCGATGATACTCCTGTAACTCCGACTGCGGGAACCGGTACGGGTACCAAGGATGATCCTTATGACGTACAGGCTGCCCTGAGCGTCATAGAAGCAGTGGGAGAGAAAGAAACGGGCGTAGTCTACGTCAAAGGTATCATTTCTCAGATTGATGCCATTGAAACCTCATTTGGCAATGCCACCTATTACATCTCTGACGATGGAAGCACCACGAACCAGTTGAACATCTACCGCAGTACAGGTCTTGGTGGTGAGAAGATAAACAAGGAAGACTACATTAAGGTTGGCGATGAGGTCATCCTTTGTGGCAAGCTGGTCAACTTCAAGGGCAACACCCCGGAAATGACACAGGGTGGATACATCTACTCACTCAACGGTACGGTGGCTTCCAATCCTGCTGACCAGGAAATCGTCGGCGACAGTAAGGGCGACGGAACGAAAGCCTCTCCATACAATGTGCCTGCCGCACTCCGCCTTATCCAGACATTGGGCTCCAAGGAAAGCAGCGAAGTCTATGTAGAAGGCATCATTTCAAAGATTGACGATGTTGAGACCAAGGAATATGGCAACGCCACATTCTATATTTCAGAAGATGGTGGAACAACATCGCAGTTGCAGATTTTCCGTTGCCTGTATTTGGAAGGGGAGAAATTCACCTCCGCCAACCAGATCAAGAAGGGCGACAAGGTCGTCGTTTACGGCAAGCTGGTCAACTTCAAGGGTAATACCCCGGAAATGACGCAAGGCGGATACATCTATTCGCTCAACGGAGAGACTAAGCCTACACCGGCAGAGAAACCCACTGAAGACGGAAAGGTGGCCGGAACACTTAATGGCAATACCCTCACCGTTCAGTCTGTTGAATTCGGATTGGGCAACAATGCCTATGCCGGAACGCTCAAACTCGTCGACGGAACCACTATCACCTTCGATCAGAATGGCGGTAAGGATGCTGCGAAATACTTCAGCAGTGGCCAGTATATCCGTCTGAACCCGAAGAATACCATGACCATCAGTGCTGGCAATAAGAGCATCTCCAGAGTAATCATCTTCTGCCAGTTCCAGAACGAATGGGCATACAATGCCGAAGGCGAGATCCTGCTCAGTTCGGGTGAGAACGGTATTCAGACCGACATCTACATCTATGGTGTCGAATCCAATACGCTGACCGTGACCAACGCCAGCAGCCAGACGGGTGCCAAGGGACAGATCCGCATAGTCGGACTGGAAATCCAGTATAATGAATAATTAGATAGGAAAGGAGTGTCTGAAGCATGAGTAAACTTCAGGCATGAAAGAAAAAAGACAGAAAATAATTTGGCAGGGTGCAGAATTCTTTGTAATTTTGCACCCTGCTAAGTATATTGGTGAAATAAGTATTAATCAACAAACAATAAAAAAGAAAATGAAAAAAGGTATTCACCCAGAAAACTATCGCCCCGTCGTAT
>CAMHEA010000042.1 GCA_946184025.1 uncultured Prevotella sp. | reverse complement strand
ATTAATTCTCAAAAAATAAATTAAAAATTCTCGCGACTGTGGCACTTTCGGAAAATGACAGTGACACTTTCAAAGGACCATAACGCCAAACGGCTAAATACAAAACGACCAAACTACGAATTAAACGGATTCAACGAATTTTTTCTTTAGGCTCATTTAGGCTCGGTCGGATTGCAAATCCGGCCGAAGCGGTGACTGCTTAATCCCTTTGCTCAATCCGCGAAATTCGAAGTTCATCGAATAGGAAACATGAGAGAGGGCACGCAAGAATAATTCGTTCAATCCGCGAAATTCGTAGTTGAAAGAGTAAAAGCCATGAGCAAAGGCACGCAAGAAAATAGAGGCATCCTACATTCGGAGTGAACCTTCGCTTTCCCCACGCAGGGGAAGCGAGTAAAGAGAGGAGGAGCCCATGGCTCGGAGGCCACAGAGGCTGGAAAACGGAGGCTGCTCCCAAAATGAAAAATGATAAGTCAGGCGGCTGGCTCCCTATATTCCGAACCAAAGGTTCTCCTCCACGGACTCCTTACTTTCTATCATCATAAATTGTTAAGAATGAGTTTTCTTCCTCCAAAGCCTCCGCACACCTCGGTGTGAGGTACAGAACCATCACGCGGGAAAGTGGGTGAACCAAAAGAATGCCCCCAATTGATGTTTAAGAGCCTATGCATACCGTCAAGCATCGCTCACGGTACCCATAGGCTCTTGAATATTGCAATGATGTTTTTGCTTGATGAAGCTTTATTTCATTGCTGTCAGTCCTCCCAAAGCTTGTGGGATGGCCATTTGATATGATCTGTTGAACCAGATTCGTCGAGAGAATTATCACCGAAAGGCATCTGCTTGGCATCGCTTTCTTCGGGTGTTGTTCCCCCTGAAATTGGGATGATCAGCCCTTGCATGAATTCTGGATATCTGGGGATAACGACCTCCGTTGACGGTTTTATATATGTTTTCTTCATTTTGTTTTTTTTATTATTATTTGATGATTACTTTTTTACCTTGGTGAATATAAATGCCGCGCTGAGGCCGGTCTGTTCTCACACCTTGCAACGTGTAATAAGGCTGCTTTTTCCCATTGGCTGCCTCTTGGGTGGGTGTTTGCGAGATGCTTGTAGCTTCCTCCTCATCGAGGAAGGACAAGGAGAATGCTTTTGCCCCGGAAGTCGTTTCGTAAGTGCCAACAACGCTTGTAGGCACAGACAGCCAGCATTTGTTATAGGCAAGTGTTCCGTTGGTGGTGAAGTATTTGAATAATCCACTGTTCAGTCCGAGGTTCGTGTACGCTGTTCCGTCCTTTGTCTCTGTCATGTTGACTGTTCTGGCATCGGTGGCGGCCATCAGGTAGTTGGTCTGAGAGGTCGTGGCATCTTCACTTTCCCCGATCCGATAGGTGGAAGAGGCTCCTCCATCGCCTTTCAAGATAACACCAACGTAGGTTTCGTAGGGAATGCCGTTGATGGTGTGTTGCCCTGTACGCGACGGCACATACTCGCCGGTTCCCTTTCCGGCAACGGCAATCGGTTCCATGTTGGCCGACTGCGAATCACCCGTTTGCTCAGTAGAGACGCACACATACGCCTTCATGTCAGAAGAAGAAAGGTCTACATCAAAGTCGCGTCCCATTGTCTTCAGACCACTTGAGGGTAGTGTGACAGGAATTTCATAGGCAAAATCTGACATCAAGCTCCACTGGTTGGCACGCTGATAGACATTGTTGTCGTACGCCGTCTTTTTCATATAGACAACGGGGAACTGTGCGCCATTAGCTGTTATGTCGTTGGTACGGTTGGGTATGAAATTTTTTTTATCTTTTGCGGGTGTGGAACGAATGACGGGCGGGGTCTCGGCATTCAGCACAAAGAGGCTATTTACATTCGTTTCGTAAATAATGTTTGTTTGATATAACGTATAGCTGACATTAGTGTTGTATGACAACCCGATGGAAGTTACGGCCTCGGGGATGGTTAGTTCGGTAAGGTTCGTGTTGAAAGCAAATGCGCCGTTATAAATGGTAGTCAGCGAAGACGGTAGGGTTATGTGTGTGAGTCGTGCTTTGCTAAAAGCTCCTTCCTGAATGATGGTTACGCCTGCCGGTACGGTGTAAGACACGTCGCGTACTGAAGCGGCAGGATAGGACAGCAAGGTTTTCATGTCTTTAGTGAAGAGCACACCTTCCACGGTAGTATATGCCGTGTTGCCGTCTTCTACGATGAATTCTGTCATGTTGGCAGTCTTTGCAAACGCTCCGCCACGGATGGTCGTAACACTTGCTGGAATGGTTAAAGTCTCTGCTGCTACCTCCATGAAAGCACCTGCGCCAATCGTTTGCAGGCTTTGTGGCAGGTTGATCTGCTTAAGTTCTACGCATTTGCTAAAAGCTCCGTCACCAATGGTCTTAAGTTTGTCGTGGAATGTCACGTTCTTTAAGATGCTTCCGTTATAGAAAGCCATTGTTCCGATTGTTTGCAGTTCTGTCGGCAGGTCAATCTCTGGCAACTTGTCGCAGTAGGCAAAGGCAGAACTTTGGATGGATGTGATTTTGTTGGACAGGCTCACGTCTTCCAACCGAGAATTAAAGCGGAAACAATTTTCAGGTATGATAGTTACATCACAGTCTTCGGGTATAACTATCTTCTTGATATTGGGACAATTGTTGAAGGCCGTTGATTCCACACTCTTCATGGTTGATGGGAAAATCACCTCTGTCATAGAGGAGCATGATTGAAAGGCTGCTATACCTATAGTTTCGAGGTAAGGGGGCATGGGGATGTTGAGTGAAGAACAACCGGAGAAAGCATAGCTCCCGATTTTCTTGATGGTGTTCGGTAGGTTTATTTCGTTGAGACTTTTACAACTGCTGAAGCAACATGAAGGTATTTCGGTGAGTGTGGAACCCTCCTCAAAATTTACGGTCTTGAGATTATTGCATCCTGCAAAGGTGCCGACAGTATTTCCATTTATTGAAGCACCATTGGATAAGGAGGTGATGGAAGAAGGAATGGTTATCGAGGTTAGTGTCTGGTTGTTAGAAAAAGCCTCACCGCTGAGAACTCTAATGGTTGAGGGAACTACATAGTCACCTACCTCCTTTTTCGCCGGCCAATACACGATAGAGGTCATCGATTTGTTGTAGAGAACGCCGTCTACAGCACAGTAGTATGTGTTGTCTTCTTCCACTCTCATCTCAGTGATGGATTGTGAGAGTCCGAAGGCACCAGTGGCAATGTTCTCTACGGTGGCGGGGATGGTGACAGACGAGATGGTCGTGAGATTTCGGGGATTGGCGTGCCCTTTGATAAACCAACTGCTAATACGATCAACAATGTATTCAACTCCGTTGTAAGTCGAGGTGGACGGAATCACCACTTCACCCGAATTACTGGTTCCTGTTACTGCACAAGTGTTTTCTGTGTCGTCAGCACTGAAATAAAATCCATTTTCATTCCATGTGACGTTTGCAGCTGATGCTACAAGGGGCGTCATGCATAATGCCAAGAAAAGTAATTTGATTCTTTTGTTCATAATCTTGCTTATTAATCTTTTTAATAATCTATATTAGTTCTCCTGTTTTAACGGGACAACTAATAGTCTTATGTGTTAAGTCACTATTAAAGATGCATCAGGTCATCAACGTACTTTTTTCTTATACCTTAAAATAATTAATGAGAGAAAAGACAAGAACATCTATGCCTTACACTTGCAAATGAAGACTCTGAGGACACAATAGAAGCAAAAAGATACAATGGAGCATTCATGCCGGAGCATGAAGAGTACCATGTCATCTTGTATGTATATTGAAATTTCTCAGGTTTCAAGACACAAGAACAGACATAACGTCTCTCTGTTATTTCCAACTAAAATTCAATGCGCGTCCAATAAAAGGGCGTAAAGCGGTGCAAAGTTATGGAAATTCCATGAAGATTCTCTATTTTCTTTTCTCAAAAAAAAAAAAGAAAGTTAAGAAAATAAAAGACAGTCTAAAAATACATCCTCTTCTTTTAAGAATCAGGCTTTTAACTCTTGAAAATCGGATTGTCATTGGCTTAATGAGGAATGGTCTTCACCCGAAAGATCCACGCCCATTTTTTACGGAGACACCGTCATGTGGCACTTTCGGAAGATGACTGTGCGATTGTGGAGAGATGAGCGGGCTCCTGTCATCAAAAAAAACGAGGCTTCTCCGTGCAGGAGGAACCTCGTTGCTGCTGACAGAAGGATTTGCATTCTTTGTTGCGTGTGTGTCGGCGGCTACGGATTCAAGCCCCAGTCGCCGAGGGTGTAGGCGGCTTCCACTTCTGCCTCTATGTCGTCGGGCAGGTTGCAGAAGAAGTCTATGCCGGTCTTCTCCTCCAAATCATGGATGGAGATGGCGTAGTCGGCAGCCTTGGCCTTGGTGATGGACACGTTGGTGTGCTCCGTCCAGAAGCCGATGGCCTTGTATTGTCCGTTCTTCAGGCAGAGGATGCCCATGTAGAAATACTTGGGCACAGGCAGGTGGGCACTGGTCTTTCCGCTGTTGGTGTAGGCCAGGATGTCTTCGTCCTTGTCTATGGTTCCCGCTTTGACCACATAGAGTGTGTCTCGGAAAGAAGCGTCGTTGCCCCATTTGTTGACGACGTTCTCAAGCGTGTTCCACAGACCGCCGTTGTGCTCTTGGTATTGCGGATGGGCATTGCTGATGTAGAAGGTCTGTTTGTTTTGCTCTTCCGAAGATTGCCTGTCGTTGGACATGCACATGTGTCCTCGGGAGAAACCGGACTTGTAGTAGTCATCGTCATGGCTGCGATAGGCTGCCGGAATGTCCGGATCGTCCTTCCAGTTACCCGTCCGGCCAACATTGTTGTTGGGTATTCCGTTGTGGAATTGGTAGGCAGTCCAACGTTGGCTCTTCTTGTTGCAGTCCCATTCCAGGGCGTAGGTCACGCCATAGGTTTGGGTGCTGTGCTCAATGAAGAGGTTCTTGTCGCCGTAGGCATTGAGGTGGGGAATCTCCAGTCGGCGTGCGTAGGTTTCCAAGTTGATGTTCAGGTTGTCGTCGGGAGCGTATTCCTTATACACAAAGTCGATGCTCTCGATGTCGTCGAGGAGGAATTCGGTACTCTCTTGGGCCCCGTCAATGAAGATGTTGCGCATGGAGATGTTTCCGATTTTCTTGATTTCCTGTAACTCCGACAGGCGAATGTCCACCGTTGTGTGGTCCTTCAGCTTATATCGGAGGGTGTTGGGCACTTCCTGTGCATAGCCTGTGGCGGTCAGGAAAATGACAATGAGGGTTGTCAGTAGTTTTTTCATAATCATTAGATTTTTATTTGAATTTTATTAATAGAGAAGCAGCAAGCCTGCGAGGGCTGCATAGCAAATCATTCGGATAGGGTTGATCTTCAGCCGCATCGTTCCGAAGAACGTGGCCAGGAAGAGGGCCATGCTGATGAAGAACTGCCAGGGATTCACGGAGAGTGAACCGAAGTTCTCGGCATTGCAGAGCAACAGCGTGGCGGCTGCCAACAGGCCTACGACGACGGGGCGCAGACCACCGAAGATGGACTGTACGGCGTGGGTGTTCATGTATTTCATAAACAATCGGCTGATGAGTACCATCAGGATGAGCGACGGCAGCACGAGGGCAAAGGTGGCAGTGGCACTGCCTAAGACCGACATGAACATGGTTCCGCCGCTGTTGTGTACGGCGGTGTAGCCGCAATAGGTGGCGGAATTGATGCCGATGGGCCCTGGTGTCATCTGGGAAATGGCCACGATGTTGGTAAATTCGGCAGAGGAGAGCCAGTGATGGTGCACGACGGTCTCTGTCTGGATGAGCGACAGCATGCCGTAGCCGCCGCCAAAGCCAAACAGTCCAATCATAAAGAAGGTATAGAACAGTTGCAGATAAATCATGGCACTTACTCTTTAGGTGATTCCGACTGGTCTGTGGAGGGTTCTGTGGGCTGTATGTAACGCCCGTAGAGGTAGCCGCCGAGGCCGGCCGCGATGAGGATATAGATGGGATTGACACCCAAGGCCCATATCAGCAGGGCTGTGGCAATGGGTATCCAGCAGTTTGCAAGGCCGATCTTGGCACTCCTTGCCATGTTGAACGTGGGCACGGCAATCAATGCAACCACCGCCGGGCGGATGCCGCGGAACATGGCGGCAATCCATGGCACGTCCATGAAACGATGGAAGAACAGCGCAATGAGCAGGATGATGAGGAAAGAGGGCAACGCCGTTCCGAGACTCGTGCACAGTGCACCTTTCAGCTGGCGGAGTTTGTAGCCGATGAAGATGCTGATGTTGATGGCAAAGACGCCTGGGCAACTCTGTGCCACGGCTATCAGGTCGATAAATTCTTCCCGCTTGACCCATTGGTGCTTTTCTACAACCTCCGATTCGATGATGGGTATCATGGCATATCCGCCTCCAAGGGTGAAGGCTCCGATTTTGAAGAAGGTCTTGAACATCTCAAACACATCCCCGCCTCCCCCCGGTTGGGAGGAGGAAAGGGTGCGTTGTGTATGGGTCTTGTTCATCATAAAATGCAAACGGTCTTGCTTCCTCCCGCTGGGGAGGGGGTTAGCAGTTAGCGGCGGATTGTGCTTCCACCCATTTTCTTGCGTTGACGAAGGCTTCTATCCACGGTGTCACGTCGTCCTGAAGTCGCTCCTGCGGATACCAGGCGTTCTGCCATGGGAAAATGGCACGTTCCAAGTGGGGCATCATGGCCAGATGGCGGCCGTCGGCAGAGCAGATTCCGGCTACGTTGTAGTCCGAACCGTTCGGGTTTCCGGGATAGCCGGCATGGTTGTACTTGGCTATGATGTTGTATTCGCTTTCAGCCTCGGGCAGGGAGAAGTTGCCTTCACCATGGGCAACCCATATTCCGAGTTTGTTGCCGCTCAGTGAGCCGAACATCACGCTGTTGTTCTGCGGTATGGCCAGCGAGATGAACTCGCTTTCGAACTTGTGGCTCACGTTGTGGAGCATCTTGGCTCCCTTCGCACCGGTCAGTCCGAGTTCCACCATGAGCTGACAGCCGTTGCAGATACCCAACGACAGGGTGTCCTTGCGGGCGTAGAACTTGTCGAGGGCTTCCTTGGCTTTCGGGTTATAGAGGAAGGCACCGGCCCAGCCTTTGGCCGATCCGAGAACGTCGGAGTTGGAGAAACCGCCGCAGAAGACAATCATCTGGATGTCTTCGAGTGTCTCCCGGCCGCTGATGAGGTCGGTCATCATCACGTCTTTCACGTCGAAGCCGGCCAGGTAGAGCGAATAGGCCATCTCGCGTTCACCGTTTGTACCCTTTTCGCGGATGATGGCGGCTTTGGCGCGCTTGCCGTCGGGTTTGGCGGAAGCTCCCTTGCGGCCGTCGGGATTCAGTCCGTACTGCGACAGCTTGCCGGTGAAGTCCCTGTTGAACTTCATCTCCAGCGGCTGCGACTTGTAGTTCTGGAACCGTTCGGCGGCCATGCCGTTGAAACTCTGCTTGCGATCGAGCAGGTAGGAGGTCTTGTACCATACGTCGCGCAGACGGTCGATGTCGAAAGCGTGCTCGTAGCCGTCCTTCTTGATGACGAGGGTGCGCTCTTTCGGGGTCGGATAGCCTATCTTGGCATATCCCACGCCTACATCCTCAAGGAATTCGGCGAATTCTGCCTTGTGCTTGTCGCTTACCTGAATGACAACGCCGGGATTTTCGGCCATCAGGTTCTTCACGATGTCGCCGTCTTCGAGGTTGTGCAGGTTGATGTGGAGACCGCCGGTGGTATTGGCGAAGGTCATTTCCAGCAGGGTCGTGATCAGTCCGCCTGCACTGATGTCGTGACCGGCCATCACCCAGCCGCGGCGGATGAGTTCCTGCACGGCGTTGAAGCAGTCTGTGAAGTATTCCGGGTTCTTCACAGTCGGCACATCGTCGCCCACCTTGCCCAGACTCTGCGCGAAAGCGGAGCCGCCGAGGCGTTGCTGGTCGAAGGAGAAGTCGATGTGATAGAGTGAGGAGTTCTTGTCGTTGATGACGACGGGCGAAACGACCTTGTGGATATCGCTTACTTCGCCGCCGGCACTGACGATGACGGTTCCCGGTGAAATGATTTTCTCGCCGTTGGGGTACTGCTGGGTGAGCGACAGGGAATCCTTGCCCGTCGGGACATTCACACCGATGGCGCAGCAGAAGTCAGAAAGTGCGCTGACAGCACTATACAGACGTGCATCTTCACCCTTCTGCGAACGGCACGGCCACATCCAGTTGGCTGAAAGCGAAACACTGGCGAGTCCGTCGGCCAGCGGTGCCCATACCAAGTTGGTCAGTGACTCGGCCACGGAAAGCACGCTGCCGGCAGCGGGGGATGCCAAGCCGGCCTGTGGGGCATGTCCGATGGACGTGGCGATGCCCGCCCGGCCACGATAGTCCAATGCTACGACTCCGCAGTCGCTCAGTGGCAGCTGAATCTCGCCTTGACACTGCTGGCGTGCAATCTTTCCGGTCACGCTGCGGTCTACTTTGTTGGTCAGCCAGTCCTTGCAGGCCACGGCTTCGAGTTGCAGCACGCGCTCTACATAGTCGTCCAGCTTGTCGGCCGTATAGGTAACGTCCTCAAAATGATGCTCCACGGTCTCGTCGCGCATGATGGTCTTCGGTGAATGGCCGAACATCTGTGCCACATCCAGGTCGAAGGGCTTCACGCCGTCGGCCTGCTTGAAGGAGAAGTGGGCATCGCCGGTGGTCTCACCGACGACGTAGAGCGGTGCGCGTTCGCGCTCGGCAATCTTGCGGACGTGGTCAATATGCTTCTCGTCGATGAGCAGTCCCATGCGCTCCTGACTTTCGTTGGCAATGATTTCCTTGGCCGACAGCGTCTTGTCGCCAATGGGGAGGGCTGCCATGTCAATCTCGCCGCCACACTCCTCAACGAGTTCCGAGAGGCAGTTCAGGTGTCCTGCGGAGCCGTGGTCATGGATGGAGACGACTGGATTGGTGTCTTCTTCCACCAAGGCACGCACCAGGTTGTAGGCGCGTTTTTGCATTTCAGGGTTGGCACGTTGTACGGCGTTGAGCTCAATGCCGTTCGAATAGCGGCCGGTGTCCACCGAAGAAACGCTGCCGCCGCCCAGTCCGATGCGGTAGTTGTCGCCGCCGACCACCACAACCTTGTTGCCTTTCTGCGGTTCTTTCTTCAGACAGTCGCGTTTCTTGCCGTAGCCAACGCCGCCTGCCAGCATGATGACTTTGTCGTAGGCATATTTCGTACCCTCGTTCTGTCCCTCATAGGTAAGCACGGAACCGCAGATGAGCGGTTGTCCGAACTTGTTGCCGAAGTCGCTGGCACCATTAGAGGCCTTGATGAGAATCTGCTCGGGTGTCTGGTAGAGCCATTGGCGCACGGGGATGATGTCCTCCCAGTCGCGGATGGGCAGCGCACGGTCGGCTTCTTCCTCCAGTCGCGGATAGGCTGTCATGTAGACGGCTGTTCCGGCGATAGGCCACGAACCTACACCGCCGCCCATACGGTCGCGGATTTCGCCGCCCGTGCCTGTGGCTGCACCGTTGAAGGGCTCCACAGTGGTGGGGAAGTTATGGGTTTCGGCCTTCAGGGAAATGACGCTCTCGATGTCTTTCACCTGGAACCAGTCGCTGGTAGACTGGTCAGCGGGAGCAAACTGCTCTATCACGGGGCCTTGTGCGAAGGCCACGTTGTCCTTGTAGGCTGAGAGAATTTGTCCCGGATGCTCTGCCGTGGTCTTCTTGATCATGGCGAAGAGCGACGATTCCATCTCCTTTCCGTCAATGATGAACGTTCCGCCGAAAATCTTGTGGCGGCAGTGCTCGGAGTTGATCTGTGCGAACCCGAAGATTTCTGAGTCGGTCAGCGGCCGTCCGTTCTGCTTTTCAATGGTGTGCAGATACTCGATTTCCTCTGGTGAGAGGGCCAGACCTTCTTCTTCGTTGTACTGTTCCAAGTCGTCTACATACTTGATGGGGGCCGGTTCGATGTTCACGGTGAAGATATCCTGATTCAGACCTTCATACATGCGTTGCAGCATCGGGTCGTAGTCGGCATCCTTGGAGCTCACGGGGAAGTATTCCTCAATGCGCGAGATGCCCCGGAGGTTCATGTTCTGCGTGATTTCTACGGCATTGGTGCTCCATGGAGTCACCATTTCCCGGCGTGGACCCACAAAGAAACCCTCCAGCTGTGAAGCCTCGATGCAGGCAGCTTGGCCATAAAGCCAGTTCAGTTCACTGATTTCTGCGTCGCTGAGCTGGTGATCAGCCTCCGTGGCTATCACGCTCTTCGACGGTGTACGGAAAAAGAAAATCATATCTATACCTTTGTTATAAAATACTATTTGACTGCAAAGGTACGATTAAATGAGTAAAATGCAAAACTGTTTTTGTATTTTTGAATGCGAGTACCTTATTTAAAGGTACAATATAGGGCAGATGTATCGTTTCTGCAGCCTTCTATGGTGTTAGTTGTTCCGTTTAAATCTAAAAAAAGTTAATGTTTGCGGCACGCATCCCGACATAACGGAAATATCCGTATATTTGTGATATTAAAGACTTAAGCCTATGAAAAATGTTTTATTTGCGAGCAGCGATATACCGAACACGGTGTTTGCAGATGTTGTTGCCAAACAAGAAATAATAACTGTTGGAACTGTAAACGTTAATAGTGGCAACTCTCTTAATATGAGAGCAGGGAATAGCATAAATTTGCAACCCGAGTTTTCAGTTCAAGTAGAGGCTGAGTTTTCTGCGGGGATAGAAGATATTTATGACTGTGAAGAATGTGCTTCGACAGTTCAGAAAGTAGTGGTTCAACATGTTCCTGTAGACTATGATATGGAAGGAATCCAATTCAAAAGGAAATCTGATTTTTTATATAAAGTCTTTCCTGATTCTTCTAATGATTTGGCACAAAGCCCATCACGGACTTGGACAAGGCCTGCGATGGGCTTCTCTATGGAATCCGCCAGATGGTTGCATATAGTTAAAAATAACTAAACACATGCAACAATTCGCGGAGTTTCGCGTCTTAATAATAACTTTGCAGCGGAAAGGATGCGGGAAAACCGCTGTCGTCAAAGTATTAAAACTCACGAACAACAAGTAAAAGGAGACATGAATATGAAAAGAAACATCATCGTAGTGGCACTGGCAGCAGGCTGTCTGGTAGCCACAAGCTGTGCCAGCAAGAAGGAACTGGAGAACTGCCAGAACGAAAACAGGGAACTCACCGGCAACTATCAGACGGCCAAAGAGCAGCTCGCAGCCAGCAATGCCCGTGTGACGAGTCTTGAGGAGCAGCTGGAACAGCAGAAGAAAGCATACGCTGCCTTGCAGCAGTCGCTCGACAAGAGCCTTACCAATGCCAGTCAGAACAACGTCAGCATTGAAAAGCTTGTTGACCAGATCAACGAATCCAACCAATACATCCGCCATCTCGTAGAGGTGAAGAGCAAGAGCGACTCGCTCAACATGGTGCTGACCAACAACCTCACCCGCTCGCTCTCACGCGAGGAATTGAAAGAGGTGGACGTGCAGGTGCTCAAGGGTGTGGTCTATATCTCACTGGCCGACAACATGCTCTACAAGAGTGGCTCCTACGAAATCAACGACCGTGCACAGGAAACGCTGTCGAAGATTGCCAAGATTATCATGGACTACAAAGACTATGACGTGCTCATCGAAGGCAACACCGACAACGTGCCCATTACGCGCGAGAACATCCGCAACAACTGGGATCTCTCTTGTTTGCGTGCTTCCAGCGTCGTACAGTATTTGCAGACCCACTACGGTGTAGATCCCAAGCGGCTCACTGCCGGTGGCCGTGGCGAGTTCAACCCGATTGCCACCAACGACACCGAGGTGGGCAAGCAGCGCAACCGCCGTACCCAGATCATCATCACGCCGAAGCTCGACCAGTTCATGGACCTTATCGACAAGGCTCCCGAAGAGTAGGAGGTTGTTGGGCAAGAATCCAATATAGTAAATCAGAATTTTTTTCATGGCGATGCCGTCGGAGTCTTCCGGCGGCATCGTTTCGTGATGGATAAACAGCTGGCCTGCCGTCGTTCGGTCAACGGATTCCCCAGTTGTCAACGGCGATTTCCTTCTTGAAGCCGCGGGCAGAGAGGAGGGTGAAGACATAGCGGCGGCCTTTGACAAAGGGATAGGACTTGAAGTCGTCGAACGAGGCAATGGCATCGTCGTTGATGCGCAGGATGATGTCGCCCTGCCGGAAGCCGTTGTCATGGGCCGGTGTGCCGCGCCGGACCAGTCCCACCATGGCACGCCCGTCCTGCGTGGGGATGTAGGCGATGTCGGCCAGCTTGTTGTCGGCTTCCACCTGCAAGGGCATTGCCATTCCTTCTTCTGCCGGATAGGGCTGGAACTTCAGTTCCTTCTGCTTCGGGTCGACGACGAGCGTGCCGTAGTTCAGCAGCTGTGCGCCGATGCGCGTGTCGCCTTGTATGGTGTGGGCGTGGACGTTCAGAAAGCGAAAATCGCCCCAAGGCAGTTCCGGAAACTGCATGTAGATGACCTGTCCGCTGCGTTCGGCTCCGTAGTTGCCGATGGCCGACTGCCCTTCTTCCACGTCTTCAATCATGTTGGCCACCCGCACGTCCTTGAAACGTTCTCGGTCGAAAGCTCCTTTGTTCATCGCATACAGCTCCTGGCTGCCCGTGTCGAACAGCGTTTCCTCCTTGTATTTCAAAAACGGATTGGTCTTTACATACGGCACCCACCGTTTCAGCTTATATTTCATCACGAAGCCCGGCTCCGCTGCAAAGAAATCCTTGCGGTCGGTCAGGATCAACTGCTTGCGGCGGAGGTCAATCTTGCCCTGCAAGCCCTTGTTGAACAGGTCGAAACCGATGATGGCATCGTAGGGGTAACGCCCTGGCGGACGACTGAGCAGTGAGCCTGTGTAGCCGCTGACGGTCAGCCGCCCCAGCTGGAAGGTCGGGAAGCGTACGGCGGGGATGGTGTCGATGCGCCCGTTGGCATCGCGCGAGTTCACCTTGCCCACAGGCAGGCCGTAGGCGACGGTTCCGCCTTGGTAGACGACACCCTGACTGGAGCCGGTGTCGAGGTTGAACAGGTGTTGGCGGCCATTGATGGTGACGGGAATATAAATTTGGTCGCCCTCCGCCACAATCGGTATCGTATCGACGAAGTTCACCGCCGACAGCGTGAAGTCCAAGGAGTAGCGGTGCATCCCGTCGTCCATCTTCTGCGGGAAGGCGGCCGTGGCGACGCATGCGGCCAGAAAGAGTAGGGTAGGTCTTCTCATGTTTCTTGCTCCTTTTGTATCTGATTGTGCTGCAAAGATACAAAAAGGAATCCATAACGTCCCATCTTTCTTGTTACATTCCTGTCCGTCTGGTGCAAGAAACAAGGTTCATCTGCTTTTTTCGCGTGTTTCAGCCAGGGCAATTCCCAATAGGAGAAACACGCTTGCCCCTCCCTTTCTATCTCGTTGAGCCTCTCGCTCGGTCGGATTTGCAATCCGGCCGCACTGAGTGTCAGCATTTGCAATGCGACTTATCATTTGATTGAATTTTCGGATGTCAATAAGCCCGTGAATTATATCCGTGCAGAGGAGACATTGGACCTTTTCACGGGTTGTAGGAAATGAATTTCTTTAGGGATGAACCTGTTTTTGCGCATCATTGCAACAGCATTGCGGTCGGATTACAAATCCGACTGAGCGGAAACACTCATCCTTGGGCGTATGGCGCATCAGCCGCGGTTGTCCGTCCATTTTTCCTTCCGCTCTAATTGCTTGTGCATCAATGGTTTATCAATCAGGCTTCGGCTGTGAGAATTTTTAATTTATTTTTTCTCAAAAAATAAATTATTAATTCTCAAAAAATAAATTAAAAATTCTCGTGACCGTGGCACTTTCGGAAAAAAGCTGAGGCTCATTCGCAGGGAGAGTGAGCCTCAGGGGCAAGAGAGGTGAGGATTTTCGCCCCTCTGCAAATGACTGGTTTGGGTTTAATCTTCCCACAGGTTGAAGCCCTGTTTGGGAAATCCGTCTTCGGTGAGTTCCAGTTCTTTGGCTTCCGGTGTGTTGCCGCCGCCACCGGGAACTTTGCCTGCCGACCAGTTCAGCAGGTTCGTGTTAGCTTCTATTTGTATGCGCTCTGTTCTCGGAGCCAGATATGTCTTCTTTTCCATCTTTGTTTTTTCTTATACATGATTACTTCGTTAGCTTTCTCCCGCCTGCACTCCCTTCCTTGGGAGGGGGTGCAGGGAGGTTCCTTATTTCTGGAACACCTTTCTTACCGTTCCGTCTTGCTGGCGGATGATGTTCAGGCCTTTCTTCATTTCGTTCTGCACGCGTCCCTGTGCATCGTAGATGGCCACGGCCTGGTTGGCTTCGCGACGGATGTCGGCGGCTTCGATGGCATTAGCGATGTCGGCTTCGTCAGCGTCGAGACTTGTCGGGGCTGCGGCGGTGACGATCATAAAGAACTTGGCGGATGAGCTGGAAGACGGTTCTGTTCCCCATGTACCGTGGAAGGTGACGCGGTGGGGGAGCATGGTCAGTGCGCCGTCGGCACGATAGAACTTGTCCTTGGCGATGTAGAAGGCTCCGTCATAGTCGGAAACGGTTTCCGTGACGTAGTATCCCTTCGTCGTCCAGCCGCTCAGATTCTCGTTGTTGGTATATGGCGCGCCGCCTTCGGCCTTGCTGGTGGTATGGGTGGCTTCTACGTCGATGCCGAAGTTGCCGGCAGCGTCTTCCATGACGAACTCAGCCTAGCCCAGTTTCTTGAAGGCAAACGGCGTGTGGGCGGGAATCTCCTCCGCATCCACGAAGTACATCGTCTCCGTATGTTCCTCATCGAGCGTGTAGGCCTGGATGTTCTCGTTGGTCTTGAACGGCCGTGGTCGTGCTTGATGCTTTAGGCACATAACCGGGAGTCGCATTGTTTATAGCGTATGATCCCGTTACTTTGTAATTCTTTCCGTCTACGGTGATGCTTTGGTTTGTGGCGTAGGTGGACTTGTCGTAGACAAAGACGAGCGTATTCTGGTCACTGCAATACAATGCTTTGGCCGACTGGGAAAAAGCACTCTTAGGCAGCAACGCTAAAAGCATGATGGTAAGATACTGTTTCATTTCTGTTAATGTTGAATTTCAAAAAAACCTTGGTGAGCAGTCCCTTACAGCACCTCTGATGCAAACTTTGTATAGATATGGAAAAGACGTGGGACTGACAATGTTCAACCTCTCATGAATGAAAAACTCAGAAGAATCCAATACAGGAAGAAATCGTATTACCCCCTACAACTCTGTAAGAAGAATATGAAACATTTCTTGTATGTATTTTGAAATTTCTCAGGTTTCAAGACACAAGAAAGGACATACCGTCTCTTTTATTTTTACCGCTAAAATAAGCTCTGACTCCTGTTACAGAGTAGAAAAACGGCTGCAAAGGTATGGATTTTGTATCATCTGAAAGGGCTTTTTGGTTTTGTTTCTCTCCGTTGGGGGCAATCGTTTGCATGAGGCGTGTTGCGCAGGGGTGGGTGGTGATGTCTTGGGGCGTCGTTTTTCATCGCGCGCGTATATATATAATAAGGTATAAGTCTCTTCCTTATTCGTTGATTTAGGTCAAAAAGGCATCTTTTTGAATAAAATCCGTGAATTTTTCCCTTGAAAGTTTTGGTGGTTTGGCTGAAAGTGCGTACCTTTGCATCCGCTTTTGAGGTTCACCCTCACGGAGCACAATGGAAAGAGTTCTTTGAAAGTTTTACATAGACAGAAGAAGTAGTACAAGAAGCCTG
>CAMHEA010000041.1 GCA_946184025.1 uncultured Prevotella sp. | reverse complement strand
CTAACAAGAAACAAGCGAAAGACAAAAATTAAAAATACAGAATAAAATGGCAAAGAAAAAAGCACAGAATGAGGCCCTCGAACTCAACGAGACCTTAAACAAATCAGAAGCGTTCTTCTTGAAATACAAGAAAGCGATTCTCGCTGCTATCGCAGCTGTAGTCATCCTCGTCGTCGGATGGATTCTCATCAAGAACTATGTGATTGAACCCAACGAGCAAGAGGCAAGCACCGTATTGGCAAAAGGACAGGAATACTTCAACAACGGGAACTTCGACAAGGCACTTAAAGGTGACGGCGCAGGCTTCGGAGGCTTTGCCAAGGTAGCAGAAGACTACAGCAGCACCGATGCCGGCAACTTGGCCAACCTCTATACAGCCCTCTGCTATGCTCATCAGGCTAAGCCCGACTGGAAGAAGGCTTTGGAATATGCCCAGAAGTACAGCACCGGCAAGGACATGCTCATCAGTCCGGCATCCCAGATGGCCCTCGGTGACATCTATGCCAACAACGATCAGCTCGACAAAGCCATTGAATGCTTTAAGAAAGCTGCCAAGATGGCTGACAGCAGGGCTTCCGACGACACCAACATGAGCATTGCTCCCGTGGCACTGAAGAAGGCTGCCCTCATCCTGGAAAGCCAGAACAAGAAGGCCGAGGCTCTTGACATCTACAATGACATCAAGAAAAAGTATGTAAACTCGCCCGCCTACCAGGACATTGACAAATACATTGAACGCGTTTCAGAATAAGACGGACCGATGGCAACCTCCCTTCACAACCTCTCCGACTACGATTTCGCCAGCATTCCCGATGCCAGCAACATGAGCTTCGGCATTGTCGTGGCCGAATGGAACCCGGAGATTACCGGCGCACTGCTCGAAGGAGCCGTGAGAACGCTCAAGACACACGGTGCCCTGCCTGAAAACATTCATGTGAAAACCGTTCCCGGAAGTTTCGAACTCATCTACGGTGCTCACATGATGACCCTCAAGGGTGACTATGATGCCATTATCATCCTCGGTAGTGTCATTCGCGGAGAGACACCGCACTTCGACTACATCTGTCAAGGGGTCACCTACGGCATAGCCCGGCTCAACGCCACCAGCGAGATTCCCGTCATCTACGGTCTGCTGACCACCAACGACCTGCAACAGGCCAAAGACAGAAGCGGCGGCAAGCTTGGCAACAAAGGAGACGAATGCGCCATTGATGCCATCAAGATGGCAAAATTCTAACAGAAGGAAGCCAGAAGAGAATATAAAGAAAGACATTCCGCCGCCAAGGGGAATGTCTTTTTTCATTTCAAACACGCACACCCATCAATAGGGATGCCGCATCCGCTAACGAGAATGCCGTCCCATCAACAACAGACAAAAGCATATGAAACTCTATCAGTTACTCCAAGCCTACAGCTTCGATGAACTATTTCCCGAACTTGCACTGATGTTTCCGCCCGCACGGCGGCAGAAAGAAACCTTCAAGAAACTCTATGAGACGCTCATTGCCGCCACTCCCGTAGAATCAAAGAAGGCCATCCGCTACGAACTGATGCACGATCCCGACACCCAAGAAGAATTCTATGGTGCCGACGACAACTGCTTCCATTCGCCGTGGAACGTTCTGCTGGGCAAAGAAATCAAGAAAGAACCCGTCGTTGAACTCAGTCAGTTGGAGATTGCAGCCAACTGTCTGCTCAACACCATACTCATCGGATATGCACCGAAGTTCCTGACCGACGAAATTAGCCGACTGCGCCAAAGCTGAAGGCGTTACATGCCCTCAGCCTCAGCAGCCTCCAGCTCATCACGAGGCTGATCATTACCGCCAGTATCCAACCGATTGTCACTCGTAATGGTCACGCTGCCCGTCGATGACACGGCAACCACCATCGGAATGTACTCGTCGCTCATGGCATCGGGCGACCCTATGCTGGCACCAAACAACAATCGCCCACCATCTACATGGTCGAAGGCCAGCCCCAGCAGTGCGCCCGTGCGTCCGAAGGCATTATTCGTGTATTCGCTGAAGTCCGTCTTGGCGAATACACGGTCGAAGAACGTACTGCCGTCAGCCCGTGTAATCTTCAACTGAATCTTATTGTCATAGTATTTGCGTCCCTGCTCGTCTTCAGCCTGCGGCAGCGACGTGTCAGGATAGCGGTGAATGGACAGTTTGTAAGTCCCACCCATCCAGGCAATCTCCTTGTCCCAAGTAAACTCCGACATACTCTGCGTGCCCACCGGAACCTTTTCCTCCTGCACATTCTTCACGATAATGTCGCCCGTGTTCTTCTTTTCCTTGCACGAAGCAAGCAGGCCGAGCAGGCAAACAACAGCCATGATTGGTTTCATCCGTTTCATAAGTCTTCAGTTATTACACTGCAAATTTAGGAAAATTTCCACGAATACAGGCCGGAAGTGCCCAGAAAAAGCACCTTCCGGCTATAAAATCATCATAAGACGAAACCCGACTGCAGCTAAAAGAGCCGCCAAGCCATCAATATTCTTCCTCGTCCAGAACGCGCTCCTCGCCCGTAAAGCGGCCGTCAGGCGTATAGCCCCGCACCACGGAATAGCGGCCGCCCTCCGGGTGATAGCGATAACTGCCCAGATAGAGCACCCTTGCATTGACATCCATGCCCTGCAATCCTTCCGTCGAAGGAAACTGGATGGCAGTTTCGTCCTCTACATCGTATAGATACGACCAGATGTTGCGTCCATCGGGACACCCTTCAAGGAGGATTTTCCCCGAGTTCCATGGCAGGAACCGCACGTTTGTAACCTCTCCGACGGCAATTTCCTCCTTGGAGACACGGACTCCGTTGCCGTCTTTCATGTCGTTCCATCGCGGTTCTGCGGCATTGTTGGCAGCAAAGAGCCACGTCACGTCACCCGTCTGCTTGTCTCTGATCCAGAAAGAATACATGTTTTCCTCGCCGTCTTCACCTTCCACGTCAAGGTTCACATAGAGTTGCATGCTTCCATGCTCGTCCTTCAACTCAGCCGTTGCAGGCAAATCCTGCTGAAATTCACCTTCATAGCGCGGTGAGGCGTATGCACTTCCAGCCAGCACCAGCAACAGGAGAAGCCCTATCAGTCTGCTTTTCATCATCTCCATACGTTTCTTGTTTTCTACGTTTTCCGTTATAGACTATCGTAAATGAAAGATTACAGTGCAAAGATAACGATTCTATTTCTAACTATCAGCAATTTCGCAAATTATTTGGACTTTCATATACAAGCAGGGCATCCGCCTATAAAAGTCGCGGATGCCCTGTTTCAAACGCAGATACACTGCACTATTTGTTGTTTGGTGCCGGAGCCGGAGCCTTCTCAATCACCTTCCGCTCCTTCAGTGCCTTTCCACCAAAGTGCTTCTCACCATCCTTGGCTTGCAGTTTCTGATGGTGTGCCTGCCGACGGAGTTCCTGATCCTTCTGATACTTGGCATACTGATCGGCTTTCATAATGCCCTTGAGCTTCGTGTTGTACTCCTCGCGAGCCTTTTTCATCTGTTCCATCTTCTCAGGCGAAGCCGGCATGCGCTTCATGGCCGTCTTCTTCTGCACGTCCTGACCTTCAGCCTTGCCGCGCTTCATTCCCGGATGGCCATGATGCGGGCGCGCTCCGTGAAAGGCGAGCTTTCCGTCATACTCCTTATTCAGTGCCAAGAGCTTCTTTTCCTGCTTGCTGCTCAGTCCGTAGCGTTTCGCCATGTCCTGCGTCCTGCGCTCCACGCGGTTTGCATCGCCTTTCTTGTCGCAACACTTTCCGTTCTCACATTGTGCGTTTGCACCCATTGCCATCACCAGGACGGCTGCCATTGTCAATACAATCTTCTTCATAATCATTCCGTTTTTGGGTTATTACTATCATTTTGATTTTCTCCCGAAATGAAAGTTTAATTGATTCAGGAACGATAACGTCCGTTAACATTCAGCAAGAAAACGCACGTTCCCCCGTAGTTGAAGTCCGTTTCTAAACCACTGAGCCTCAACGGTTTACCGAGAAGACTTCAGTGGTTAGAATTTTTAATTTATTAATTGAGAATTTTTAATTTATTTTTTCTCAATTAATAAATTAAAAATTGTCGCGACTATGGCACTTTTACAGGACGGCTGTGGCTCCGAGGGTTGTCCGGCAAGGCATACCGGAACTTTAAGCGGGCATTTTCAGAAAGTTGCCAATATTCATTCTGTCAACTGAAGCAAGCCTAATCAAGACAAAGTGACAACGCTCATGCGCCTTTCATGCACTTTGTCTTGCCTTTGACGGCGTTTATTCTGTCTTTGAGCCGAAAAGAATCAAAATTATTTGCTTTTTCGCCTGCTTATGCGTAACTTTGCACTTGTTAGTCCTTATCAGGGAAATTGAACAGACCGTATATATATAATAAGGTGTATGAGTAGACCCATCGCATTTGCCTGCATCCTGTTGCTACTGCTGACGAGCGCGTGCACGCAGCAGAAGGACGGCTCGGCTGCCACTCAGCCGCGCGAAGTGGACACCGTCCCAACGTTGGTCATGAGCATCCGCCAGTGTTCGCGGCTGTACACTTCGGAATATCAGGTGCACAAAATCATTACCCACGACGACCAGATGAAGCTCTCGGGCTCAATCATGAAGAAGGATTTCAGCATCAACCTGCCGATGGGCGAACGCCGTATCGCCATCCCCATGGATGCCACTCTGAAAGCCTACGTCGACTTCGGAGGCTTCAGCGAGCAGAACATCAGGCGCAAGGGCAGGCAGATTGAAGTCATCCTACCCGACCCGCGCATCACCATTACGAGCACAAAAATCAGCCACCAGGAGATACGCCAGTATGTTCCGCTGACGCGTCGCAGCTTCAGCGATGCCGAACTAGCCGACTATGAGCAGCAGGGGCGTGCCTCCATCGTGCAAGCCATTCCGCAGATGGGCATCATTGAGAATGCTCGCAAGAGTGCTGCCAGCACACTCATACCCTTCTTCGTCTCCATGGGATTCCAGGAGAACGACATCACGGTCAGTTTTCGCAAGGATTTTTCCCTCGACGATATCCAGACACTGCTGAAAGCCAACGGATAGCCCCTGCGAAACGACAAGCAAAAAGACTGAGGAGACATGAAAGAGAATACGGGACGACAACCCAACCGGAAGAAAAAGAACAACGGAAACGGCAACGAAACGCTCGTGGCCATCGTGGAAGCGATGGTCCGGCTGATGAAGGGAGCCGGGCTCACGGCCTGGCTGCTGCTCGTCACGCTGGCCGTCATCATTGCCGGAGCCATCATCTGGTTTCACCATGCCAACGCCGGTAATGGCCTGGGCATCACGACAGACCGGAAAATCGACGTGACACCCGCACAGATAGAATCCATCCGCCGCATCGGCCAATGGGAATTCCTTTCCATCAGCGACGAGGAACTCATAGACACCGTGGACCGCGGCTTCATCAGCGACCGCGAACTGGCACGCATCTACTACGGAACCCTCCGTCTGGGCATAGACCTCAGCAAAATCAACGAGAAATGGATACAGACCGACGACTCCGTGGTCGTTGCCATGCTGCCGGCCATAGAACTTCTGGACCACAACTTCATCGACGAGGCACGCACGCGCTCATTCTTTGAAAGCGGAAAGTGGACCGACCGCGACCGCGAGCAGCTCTACAAGAAAGCCCACAACAAGATGCTGAGCCGCTGCATGACCCCTGCCAACATGGAGAACGCCGAATCCAATGCACGCACGCAGTTCACCCAGCTGCTCAATGCCATGGGATTCAAGAACGTCAGAATAGAATTTGAAGGAAAGACTAAATAGATGGATACACTCAACCAAATACTAAACGATGTCAGCTCACTGCTCTGGGGCTGGCCCATGATTGTCCTCCTGCTGGGCACACATCTGTTTCTCACCGTCCGCCTGCGCTTCCCGCAGCGTCACATCTTTACCGCCATACACCTGTCGGTAAAGAAAGACAAGGATTCTACGGGCGACGTGTCACAGTTTGGAGCCTTGGCGACAGCACTGGCGGCCACCATCGGCACCGGCAACATCATCGGCGTAGCCACGGCAGTGGCACTGGGCGGTCCGGGGGCCGTGCTGTGGTGCTGGCTCACGGGTGTCTTCGGCATCTCCACGAAGTATGCCGAGGGGCTTCTGGCCATCAAATACCGCGAGAAGACGGCCGGCGGGAAGATGATCGGCGGTCCGATGTATGCGCTGGAACGCGGACTGGGCTGGAAGTGGATGGCCATTCTCTTTGCTCTCTTTACCGCCTGTGCCTCATTCGGTATCGGCAACACCGTCCAAGCCAACGCCATTGCCACACTGGCTAACGAGTCTTACGGGCTGGCCCCGGCTCTGACAGGAGCCGTCATCTGCGGACTGGCCGCCGCGGTCATCCTCGGTGGCGTGAAAAGCATCGCCCGCGTGTGTGGTGCCCTCGTCCCCTTCATGGCATTCTTCTATGTGCTCGGCTGCATCTACATCCTATTCGTCAACAATGCCTACCTCTGGCCGGCTCTGAAAGTCATCTGCGAGAGTGCCTTTACGCCTCAGGCTGCCGGCGGCGGATTCATCGGTACGACCGTGATGATGGCCGCCCGATTCGGAATAGCACGCGGTCTGTTCTCCAACGAGTCGGGCATGGGATCGGCTCCCATCGTGGCGGCAGCAGCCCAGACGCGCAATCCTGTGCGCCAGGCACTTGTTTCGTCGAGCGGAACCTTTTGGGACACGGTTGTCATCTGTGCACTGACGGGGCTGGTCATCGTCAGCAGCATCATTGCCTACCCCGACATTGACTACACCAATGGTGCCGCCCTCACCCATGCAGCCTTCTCCAAGATTCCGTATGTCGGTGCGCCGCTGCTCACCTTCGGATTGTTCACCTTCGCCTTCAGCACCATTCTGGGCTGGAGCTACTACGGTGAGCGTGCCGTGGAATACCTGGGAACCAAGCTGCACAGCAGCAGGAAAGCCAGCCTGACCTATCGTGTGCTCTATATTGCAGGTGTCTTCATCGGCAGCGTGGCCAACTTGTCTGTCGTATGGTCGCTGGCCGACTGCATGAATGCCCTCATGGCCATCCCGAACCTTCTGTCCCTGCTGTTTCTCAGCAGTGTCATCGTGAACGAGACGCGCAAGTATCTGTGGAACGGACGGCTCGATCAGGATATGGAGGAAGAACCCTGACGGGCAGAAACGGCAATCCGTTGTTCTCCGAATGACATTTATGGGGAGAACAACGGATTCATTTTTACGCTCATCAATGATGCTACGGCAGGCTGACCAGCCCTCTTTACATGTTTTTCTTCATTGCGCCTGACCCGCCATCCATGTCTATATGGATGCTCGGTTAAGGTATATAAAGAGCGATACCCACCCGTATCACTACGGATGGGTACCAAAATTTTAACCTAAGCATGAATAAATTCCTATTACCTAAATTCTTAATACCTTAAAAAATCATTATCAACTATCGAATAACTCAAACTACCAAAAACTCATTAAAAATGAATTTTGTTCCTTTACAATCTTTTTCTGTTACCTCAAATGCTTACCAATGAGACTGAATTTATATAGTCTTGTATGTCATTGAGTTCTTATTTCTGATGCAAAGGTACGACTATTCTACCATACTTGTACACATAAAATGCACTTTTTCAATATTTTATGAAGGCAAACGTTTGCGCATTCCATCTTCATCAAGAACGACCACGCAGGTGATGGCACCGCAACAGTCAGACAAGCAGACTCGAAACATGGTAAAAGGATGCATTTCCTGTTACACCTTATTATATATATAAGCACACATCGTCAGATATAATACTCTGCAGAATCGACAAGTCCGGCACGAAAAGCGTACTTCGTCGCTTCGTGAACACTGTTGACGCCCAGTTTCCGGAAGATGTTCTTGCGATGGGTATTGACCGTATGGAAGCTGGAAATGCGCTTTTCAGCAATCTCCTTGGTTGTCATGCCCAATGCAATATCCTTGAGAATCTCGGTCTCCGTCTTTGTCAGATTGGTAATTTCTTCTACAACGGGAGGTGCCAGCAGCATCTCCGCTATACGTTGGCAGATGTATCGTTGGTGCGTGAGGGCCAGACTGAGACACTGCCGGATTTCAGGCAGCGGCGATTCTTTCATAATGATGCTCACTTGCGAGCTCATGGCGATGACGTTCTTGACAAAATCGATGCTGAGATCCTCGCTGAAAAGCACGAGGAATGCATCACGGAAGCGCTGACCGATGATCATCAACTCCTCTATGTCATTGAAGTCGAACAGGGTATAGTCAAGAATGACAACGGCAACGGGGGTCTCCTTTAACTGATAAGCGAGCCCGGCCTTATCCATGACAACCTTGACTTGTGTTGTTTCCAATTGGTTCAGGACATACATCAGTCCAGCTTGTGTAATACCTTGGTTATCGGCGATAATTACATTCATTGTGTATTGCGTTGGTTTTATGGTTTGTCCGTCCCTCTCCATCGCAAGGAAGAAGAGCGGCAGACTTGTTTCTGATCAGAACACGATGTTAAATCCGAAACGGATGCCGTTGACATCGACTCCCGGATAAGCTGTATAGGTGAGCCGACGCACATAGTCTACCTCCAGACACTTGAAGATATTGTGTACGCCTACGACCAATTCCATATAGGGTTCGTGGTTCATCACATGAGTGTTTGAGGGGAACTGATAGAGCATCGGGTCGTTGGCATTCTCTGGCAGGAATGGATTGTTCTTGTCGGTGAGGTGCCCCCACATGCCCTTGACAGCCAGGTATTCACGCCACTTGAGCTTTTTCAGTAGCGGAACGCGGTTGAGAATCTTTCCGTTAAGGTCCCATGCTACGTTGAACATGGCATAACGGTCGTTGAGAAACTCCATGTTCTCCATCATGTTGAACGAGCCTTGATGTTCAAAGTAGGAGGTATTCACAGGCGGCATAATCAGCAATGGGAAGGGAACCTTGTTCCATTGTGCTCCCGCCTTGATCCGTGTATCGATGTGTCCCCAACTGCCAAGCCATAAACGTTTATAGACAGATGCCTCGGTGAAGTTGGAACGGAACTGTCCGCCCAAGAAATGATTGAAGCCCATGGTATGGTAGAGCGTAAACTGCGGCGCATCGAGGTTCACCTCCACACGGTTCTGCTTGGAATTGACGTATGTCTGTCCCGGCCGGTAGTCAAAGCCGAGGGTCATTTCGGTCATCCTGATCTTTTTCACAAGACTACCATCACTCAACCGATGGTATTCCAGCAAAGCAGTAGGCTCATTGCTCTCTGCCCTGAAGGAGAAATCAGTGGCTAATCCGGCTTCTGTTTCCCACTTGAATGCCAGTTCCTGACGGTTAAAGAAGAACATCTGCTCCACTTTCTTGGGGCGGATGGCCATAAAGATATTGTCCTTGTTATGCTTCAGGTACTTGTCTGAAGGCGACATCACGTCGTAGGTGGACTCAAAGGAGATTGTCCGAATGGGAAACTCTATGGGTTGGTACTCTGGCTTATTGAACGAATAGGTCAGTTTCGCCCCATAATAGTGCTTCTTGGAATCAGTTCCATAGGCATAGTAGCCCTCGCCAAACCAGTGCGGGTTGAGTTTGGCCGTCGTGCGGGCACTGGCTCGCAGACGGATACCATCGACATAGTTCTTGGAAACAAGCGTATTGACCGGTCCTATGTCTATCTTGCTCGGTGTCTTAGCCGTCCCCGTTTCCACAAAGTTCTCAATCAGTGCCTTAGAGGCGAACATCAACCATTTGAAATGCTTGGTCTTCGACATCTTTTCAACGAAGTTGCTCATGCCCGCTTCGCTCTTTGTCAGTTCCACCGTACGGTGTTCCTGCCAGAAATCGTCGTCGCGCAGCTTCGCATTAGCCTCCATACGGGTCTTGGCCTTGCCTTTGAACATTTTGTCGGGAATCTCCTCGAAGTCATATTTGCTCATGTTCGTATTGCGGATGACGATGGCTCTGGAGAAAAGATCCGTCAGTTCAAGCTCTGCTATCATATTATCGGTCGTCAAGGCCCATTCTCCGTTAGGCAGCTTTGAGTATTCCTGCTGTATCTTCATGGCATCAACGAAGTTCACGCCTGTATTGGCTGGCAACTGCATATCGCACTTCTTGACATGGAGCGTGCTGTCATTGAGCACATACAACTCTCCACGGAAGCCAAAGTCCTGCTGATTGGCCGGCATAAACTGCAAGCGAATGCAGGGATCTTGGTTCACATAGACCGTGTCGTCAATGTAGAAATGATAGAAAGAGATTGCCGTCGATCCGATCGGACTTGGAAACTGCTTCTGCAAGAGGCGCACCTGATCGTCGTAAATATCAATGTCGCTGAACACATCCTTTACCATCGTGTTCAAAGCCTCGCCCGTCTGGATGAGCTTACTGATACCCTTGGTGGTCTGCCCCATTACGATGTCCTTCTCACTCTTCGGTGCTTTACGATAGACATGCTGTATCAGCGTCTCGTCTACAGATATCGGAAGTATCAACTTTTGGTTATATGGACAGACTTCAACCTGTTCCAGCAACCACGGTGAGTTCTTGAACATCTTCCCCTCCAGTTCCTCGGGAGTGAGGTTGTTGACCGCCAAGGTTATCTTCTGATATTTTTCATACTGATAATAGTCGTGGTTCTGGAGATCGGTACGCTTCTTTGCGGCGATGACACGGCGCATCAGCTCTACGGCCGGATTGTCTTTCCGACTGTATTTGTGTCTCCGTTTGGCTTTGACGACGACCTCTTCCATTCGTTTTGAGTCTGCAATCAGAGTTACACGGAGTTCATTCGGAGTCTTCTCCGAAATCTTTATGGTTCGCGGTTTATACCCCACCGCCGTGACAGTAAGCGTCCATCCGTTATGACGTGCTATCCTGAACTGGCCGCTTTCGTCTCCGGCGGCCGCAATCTTATTACTCTTGTAGATGGCGTTGGCATATGGAATACTGTCGCCCGTCTGCTGATCAACGACAAAACCATGGATATTCTGGGCGTTGGCTGCCAATGCCAACGTCCAGAACAACGCCATAATCATGTATATCTTAGTCAATTTCTTCATCTGCTTCATAACCGCCCATCTCGCGGATTGCATTCTTCAGCATCGTATATTGCTGATAAAGGTTGTTCACAGCTTCCTCCCCTACCGTATAGTCGTGCTGTGGACTCTTCAGGTAGAAACTCAGGAAGCGTTGCGTACCATATCTTCCGGCACGGGCAGCAAGGTCACTGAGCAGACAAAGGTCCAACAGCAGCGGTGCTGCCAGGATACTGTCGCGGCAGAGGAAGTTGATTTTCACCTGCATAGGATAGCCCATCCATCCGAAGATGTCGATATTATCCCATCCTTCCTTGTTGTCGTTGCGCGGAGGATAATAGTTTATGCGTACTTTATGGAAATAGTCCGTATACAAGTCCGGCTGTTCGTCGGCCTTGAGGATGGTCTCCAGCGTGGAAAGCTTGCTCACTTCCTTCGTCCGGAAGTTGTCCGGCTCGTCCAGTACAAGTCCGTCGCGGTTGCCGAGGATGTTGGTGGAGAACCAACCACTTAGTCCCAGACAGCGAGTACCGATAATCGGAGCGAAACCGCTCTTCACCAGCGTCTGGCCAGTCTTGAAATCCTTGCCGGCAATAGGCATTTTGGTCTTCTCTGCCAATTCCCACATGGCCGGAATGTCCACCGTCGTATTCGGAGCACCCATGATGAAGGGAGCACCCTCGGTCAGGGCGGCATAGGCATAGCACATAGACGGGGCAATATGCTCGCGGTCATCAGCCTTCATGGCTTTCTCCAGATCCTCCAGGCGGTAGTGTACCGCCTCATCTACCGGCACATAGATTTCCGTCGAAGCCGCCCAGATGACCACAATGCGGTCACAGCCATGCTGCTGTTTAAAGTTGCGGATGTCTTCGCGCAAAGCCTCCACCATGTCCCAGCGTGTCTTGCAGTCTTTCACATTGTCGCCAGTGAGTCTTTTGGCATAGTTGATATCAAAGGCCGCTTTCATCGGCACAATCTTCTCCAATTCGTCGCGTACGGGATTGATATCCTTCTCCTGCAACACCTGTGCATACATGGCAGCCTGATAGGCATTCTGCGGATAGACATCCCATGTTCCGAACACGAGATCATCCAGTTTAGCCAGCGGCACGATGTCTGCATAATGCAAATACTGCTTCTCTGCTCCCCGTCCCACGCGGATTTTGTCATATTGGGTCATTGAGCCAATCGGTTTTGCCAGCCCCTTCCGAGCCATCAAGACACCAGTGATAAAGGTCGTAGCTACGGCTCCGCAGCCTACAACCATGATTCCCAGTTTGCCGTCTGCCGGCTTAACGTCTGTGTGTTTCATTTCTTCTATCTTTAAGTTGTTTCGTTTCTTTTCAGGATTCCTTATATCTTATTCTATATATAACGTCCCCTCGCCCAATTTATTGCATCCCGGCTGTCAATTCTGACAAATCATGGATAATCCTATCAGGAACATTCTCATCTTCAGGCTCGTCAGTCCAGCCTTCACCCTTTATCCAGATTGTCTGGCAACCAGCCTTCTTGGCAGGTAACATATCCTTACGGATGCTGTCACCGACCACCACCACCTCTCCGGCGGGCAACCCCAGAGCCTCCACTCCGAGTTGGAAGATGCGGCAGTCAGGCTTCCTGATCCCGACGACGGCCGACTCTACGATGTGCTGAAACATGCCGTCGAGCCCGAGTTCTTCCAGTACGACGGAGATATTCCCATAGAAATTGCTCACCAACACCAACGGATAATGCGCCTTGAGCGTCTCCAGTACCGTCTTGCTGCGTGCTACCGTTGCCAGCACGGCTTCATACAGGTCGTTCAGTACCGCAGCCTGCATGCTCACCGCCTTGAAGTTGCCCTCATTCATGTATCCGCACTCCTGCAAGTAATCAAATTGAATACGCAGTTTCACCTCCAGTGTCTTCCGGAAAGTATAGTCCGTCTGAATGATCGGATGCTTACCGAGTGTGCGTTCCGCATAGACATACGCTTCCCGATAGGCCGCTTCCTCCACAGGAACATGCTGCCGCTCATAGGCATGCCAAATCATCTTGCCCCAATGGCAGCCCGCGGTATCCAGCGTACCGCCATAATCGAATATATATCCTTTTGGTTCCATGTCACATTCGTTTTGATACCGTCATTCCGTCTTCATCCATTTTTCCGCCAAAGTGCCGCACAAGGCCTCATGCCTGCCGTGCATATAATGGTAAAGCGAGTTAAACACCACCAGATCCATCAGGAAAAAAGCCCAGGGGATGTTCAGCAGACAGAACACGTACAGGCTGACGGCACGCGCATTGAACGACAGGATGTTCGTGATAGGCATCAGCGGAAGACTGCCGGCACGGAATTCGTCCTTCAGCTCCTGCGGAACCTGCTCTATGGTGCCGTACACCTGCTTCAGGCGGGCATAGAAAGCCTGAAACACAGGAGTCCGTTTCTCCTGGCTCTTGCAATAGTTCTGATAGTTATAGTAGAAGGCACGGTCGAGCCACGCACCTTTCTTCGGCAGACTTTCATAGATTTCGTGCTGCGAAGCGTAGCTGTCCAGTTCCGAACCCTCCCTTCCCAGCAGGAACAGCAGATGAATCTGCCGATAGTAATCGGCCAACGAAGCCTGCGGCGAATGGCAAAAGATGCCAGCCAAGAGGCCAACAGGCCAAATCCAGCCCCCCCATGCCACATCCGTAAAAGGTATCGGTTGCGGCATCAGACGCAGGCACAACGCGAAGTAGATGGAGAAGAACCACAAATCGCCTGCAAAGCCGTCGAGCATACGCCCTATGCGTGTTTTCTTCCCGGTAATCCGCGCCATCTGCCCGTCGGTGGAGTCACAGAAGTTAGCCAACATCAAAAGGACCACTCCGAACAGGTTGGAGACAAGGTCAGTGTGGTAGAACATCACGCCGGCACCCACTCCCAAGAAGATGGAGAGAATCGTTATGGCATTGGGATGCACCCCAAGTTTGTTCCAGAACAAGGCAAAAACCAAGCCAATGGGGCGTGTGAAATACACGTCAATCCACTCCTCGGTGTCTTCCGACTTCATGGAGAGTTGCAACAGCTCCCCGAACGTCCGTTTCTCAGTATTTTTTTCCATTTAAATTCTATATCTTATCAACTGCACGATGGCCGCAGCGGCCTCCTCACGACAACGGGAGAAGCTCGGCCAGTCGTTGAAGTCAATGATGAAAAAGTCGCCGCCGGCCGTCACGACGGCATCACCGCCATAGATTGGCACATCCACGAGGCGCGACAACAGTTCGGCCGATGCCTGAAGGTTGCGGTGCTCATAGAAGTAATGATGCGGACGACCGTTGCGCTGTTCGTCACCGAACTTAGTCTGTCCGTCGTCACCAGGATAGAACGTACGAAAAAAGCCCGTCCCTTCCACACCGTAGAACTTCACGAGGTCCCCTTTGACATGCGCCTGCACCACCCATCGGCTGATGCCACGCTTCGCCATAGCCGCCTGCGCAGCCCTGAGAGCCTCGTCGTCGGCACAGAACACCACATCGTCACGCCCTTGCGCCGCACCGTCGCTCTTCAGCCAGTAGCCGTCAGAGCCCGACACGGGAGGAACCGGCAGATGCTTCTCACGCATCAGCGCATCCAACTGGCACCGGCTACACCGCTCTACGCCATAGGCAGAGTTCAGCACAAGCGTGCCACTGTCTTCCAGGTGCTTCAAGCGCGCCAAAGTTTCCGGCAGCCGCCCCATACTCAGGCAGACAGACTGTGACGACGGCAGACATGCCACATCCCGCTCGGCAACAAGGATTCCGTGCAGGCGTGCCATGACGGCTTCCATCATGGCCCGGTCCTTCTCCACAGAATTGGGCGAGAAACGCTCGTCGCGTGTAAGTCCTATAATCATGCCCTCAACAAGTCCTCCGCCTTTTCAATGTCCGACCGATGATCAATGTCGAGCACCTGTCCGAAGGCATGTGCCCTGAGACGCTGTCCGTCGGCAACAAGTGCCCGCTGGAAATTGCGCATACGGCTTTCGCCCCGCTCCACACAACGGCTGAGCGTCGCCAGAGCCGCCGGCGTGAGCCCATAAATGCCTCCCGATATATAGCGGCACCCGCTGGGCGTATCGAAGAAGCCAGTGATGTCCATGTCCTCATCCGTACCCACATACAAGGGTTTCTCGTCGTCCACGAAGTCGGTCACACCCATCAGTCCGTCATAGCCCGCGGCCACCGCCGATGATAAGGCATCAACATAGCGAGAGAAATCCTCCTCACGGAAAATGGTATCGACCGTAGTCAGCACAAACGCCTCACAGCCTTCCAGATAAGGAGCCAGCGCATAAAAACTATGCATCGAACTCGGCGTGGACTTCACCACATAGTGCAACGGCACGGCCTTGCCATGGAGCCCGCCCTGCTGCAACTGCTCCAGCCGATGCGCCACCTGCGTCATCTGCTCATTGCAGACAACGCTGATTTCCGTTGCATCATGCTGCATAAAGATGCGTATCAGCCGCTCCAGCAAGCTTTCGCCACCCACTTCCACCAAAGGTTTGGGCATCGTCACGCCTTCTGCGGCCAGCCGCGAGCCTTCGCCCGCTGCAATGATTGCATATTTCATCTTCTTTCTTCTACCTTTTCAGCACTGCAAAGGTACATATTATAAATGAGGAGAGAAAACTTTTTGACCGTTTTTTTATACACGAAAGCAACAGCCTTCAGAACAAACCTATGGCAAGAGAAGGCTTCAGCCCGGTCAACAACCCCGTTCCCAAAGAAGCCGCCAACACCTTCGTCCCCGCACCAAAATCCCAAGAAAAACAGCCACTGCCCCCCTACTGTATCCCACTGAGGCTCAGTAAGTTACCAAAACCATTTCGGACGGGAGAATTTTTAATTTATTTTTTGAG
>CAMHEA010000040.1 GCA_946184025.1 uncultured Prevotella sp. | reverse complement strand
TAGGGAAGGCTTGTTCGTGGTTTGGAGCGTGTTCCCGTGTCTGTCCGTTCATGTCTTGCTGGATGGCGACTGGCATGGCTTGGAGATGGAAAAACAAAAGAGTCAGAGAACCGAGGGATGCTTTTCCCAGATTCTCTGACTCTTTTGCCGGTTTTGTCGGTATGATGGAACCGTACCGGTGTGGGCTGTCGGCTATTTTTCTACGCGGATGCGTGCATCCACGGCGATGATGTTGTGCTCGTCAGCCAGTAGGGGATTGATATCCATCTCCTTGATTTCCGTGGCAAAACGGAGCAGGGTGGAGAGGCGTACGATGATTTCGGCGTATCTCTTTTCGTTGATGCCGGCTTTCCCGCGCGTACCTTTTATTATTTTATAGCCGCGCAGGGAGTGGATCATACTGTAGGCTTCCTCATAGGTCAGTGGTGCCAAGCCACTTGAAACGTCCTTGAGCACTTCTACGAAAATGCCTCCGAGGCCGCACAGGACGACGTGGCCGAAGCGGGGTTCGTATTTGGCTCCGATGAAGAGCTCGGTGCCGCGGAGCATGGGCTGTACCATGATGGCCGTGGCATCGGGGATGGCCATCATGCGGTCGAACTCGAGGGCGAGGTGTTCGGGCGTACGGATGTTGAGGGCTACGCCGCCAACGTCGCTCTTGTGTACGGGACCTACGACCTTGGCCACGACGGGATAGCCGCACTGGGTGGCAAAATCGAGTACGGTCTGCCGTTCGTTGCTGACGCATTCGGCTACGGTGGGAATGCCGGCACTCTCGAGCAGGTCGTGGACGAGGGCAGGGGAGATGTAGCCGTCGCCCTCTATGCTGTCGATAATCCGTCGTATGCGTGGCACGTCGACTCCGTGGATCTCTATCTGCTGTTCAGCGGGAGCCGGTGTCTTGGTGATTTGAGTCAGGGCTGTGGCTAATGTCACCTCGTCGCTGAAGTTGACGTGGCCGCGTCGGAGGAACTCCTGCACCTCGGCTTCGGCTGTGTTGACACTGGGCAGGATGGGGAAGATGGGCTTCCGACATTCTTCAATCTTCTTGTGGAGGACATCGTAGGCTTCGTAGAGGTGCACAAGGCCCGGCGTACCATAGATAACCATGATGGCATCAATGTCGTCGAACTTGTTCTCGCAATAGTCGATGGCGATACCCAGCTGTTCGGGGGTTCCAGTGGCGAGGATGTCAATGGGATTGGCAACGGAAGAGCCGGGGAAGAGTTGTCCTTTGAGCTCGTCGGCAACGGCACCGCTGAGGGACGGTACGCTCATGCCGCCTTTGGAGAGGGCATCGGTGAGCATCACGCCAGGGCCTCCGGCATGGGTGACGATGGCGAAGTTGTGAAGCCCCACGCCTTGCCCCCCGTTTCGTGTGCTCCATTCTTCGCTTCCTATTCCGGTAGACTCCATGCACTTGAAGATGCATCCGACGGTGGTGAGTTCCTCGCGGGAGTAGCAGCGCACGATGCCTGCCTTTCGGAAGAGGGCTTCCACGGCTGCATCGCTGGAAGCAATGGCTCCTGTATGACTGCTGGCAGCCCGGCTTCCGCTCTCGCTGGATCCTGCCTTGATGGCTGCAATGCGGCATCCTTTGCGAATGAGCGAGGTGGCATGGTAAAGCAATTTGTCGGGATCGGAGATGTTTTCGATGTAGAGCAGCTTGATAAGCGAGTCACGCGTGGGATCGAAATGCTCGTCCATGTACTCCAATACGCTCTCGATTCCGATTTGCTTGCCGTTGCCGATGGACCATACCGAGTTGAAGGGAAGTCCTTTGGTGACGGCACTCTCAAGGATGAAGACCGCAGTGGCACCAGAACCGGATATGAAATCCACACCTTTGGCATGGAGGTGGGGGATGGGTTGTGTGAAGACGGAGTGATGCCACGGTGTGAGCAGGCCGATACAGTTCGGTCCGATGAGTGCACAGTGGTATTGTTCGCAGGTCTCCAGGATACGTTGCTCCAACAGGGCACCTGCATGTGTTTCTTCGCCGAAGCCGGCTGATATGATGATGAAGGCTCTGACATCCTTCTCGGCAGCCAGCGTCTGTACATAGTCGGGGCAGAAACGAGCTGCGACGACGAGGATGGCAAGGTCGACGGAAGGCAGATCTTTGACCTCGTGGCATGCTTTGATGCCCTGTACCTCGTCTTCTTTGGGATTGACGATGTGCAGCGTGCCTTGATAGCCGCCGCTGAGGAGGTTGCGCACGATGGCACCTCCGGGTTTATGAACGTTGTTGCTGCCGCCGATGACGACAATGCTCTCAGGGCTTAAAAGTTGTTTGTTGATCATAGTATGGTCGTTGAGACGTGTATTTGGATGCAAAAATAATACAATGCAGGCAAAAAATGAAACCTTTTGCCTGGTTTTTTTGCCATTCTGACGAAATGTTTTTATTTTTGCAGATAAAAAGAAAAGAAAGTAAGGGAAACCACACGACAATTAAACAAAATAACTGGAAAAGGAACTATGATTTGGAATCCGAACAAAGAGTGCATGAGTCGCGACGAAATGAGCGCCTTGCAGGGTAAGAGACTGCACAAAATCGTGAAGTATGTATATCACAATGTGCCGTTCTACCGGCATAAACTACAAGAGATGGACATCACACCGGATGATATCCAGACGATAGAGGACATCACGAAACTGCCTTTCACCACGAAAAAGGACCTCCGTGACAACTATCCGTTTGGCTTGCAGGCCGCTCCGCAGAGCGAAATCATACGAATCCATGCTTCCAGCGGTACGACAGGCAACCCGACCATCGTTGGATATACCCGCAAAGACATCGGAGTCTGGTCGGAATGCATGGCGCGATGCCTCACGGCTTTTGGTGTGGAGCGTAACGATATCTTCTCCGTGGCCTACGGCTATGGACTCTTTACCGGCGGCCTCGGTGCGCACAATGGTGTAGAGACGGTGGGAGCATCTGTCGTTCCTGCTTCTACGGGAAACACGGAGAAGCATCTGAAACTTATCCGCGACCTGGGCATCACCGGTATCGCCTGTACTCCCTCCTATGCGCTTTATTTGGCGGAGACGATGGAGAAGATGGGCATCAGCAAAGAGCAGATTAAATTGCGCGTTGGAGCCTTCGGTGCTGAGCCATGGACGGAGAGCATGCGTCAGGAAATACAGGAACGCTTGGGTCTGAAAGGCTATAACATCTACGGACTGAGCGAAATCATGGGACCAAGTGTCAGCTACGAATGCATGATGCAGCATGGTTCTCACATCAACGAAGACCACTTCTATCCGGAAGTCATCAATCCTGTCACGCTGGAACGGTTGCCAAACGGGCAGACCGGAGAATTGGTATTTACCACACTGACCAAGGAAGGTATGCCCGTGCTGCGCTATCGTACCCGCGACCTCTGTTCACTCATGGAGGGGACGTGCGACTGCGGACGGACGAATGTGCGCATGAGCCGCATTGAAGGACGCAGCGACGACATGCTGATCATCCGCGGTATCAACGTGTTCCCCTCTCAGGTAGAGAGTGTCGTGCTGAGTATGCCGGAGTTTGCGCCGCGCTATATGCTCATAGTGGACCGTGTCAACAACCTGGATACCTTGACCGTGCAGGTGGAACTGCGTCAGGAATACTTCACTTCTACGTTCGACACGCCGGCTGCTGTTGCAGCCTTGGAGAAGAAACTGGCCGGCAAGTTGAAGAGTGTGCTTAGTATCAGTGCCAAGGTACAGCTCAAAGCACCTAACACCATTGAACGGAGCCAGGGCAAGAGTGCTCATGTCATTGACAATCGAAAACTGTAATTACGACCTATACATCTATATAAGAAGAAAAAATGAAGAACGAATCTCCGTATTTTGCTCCAGAATTGGAGACGATGTCGCGTGAGGATCTGAACCGATTGCAGCTGGAACGGCTCCAGCAGACGGTACGCCATTGCATGAACTCACCCTTCTATCAGGAAAAGTTCAAGGAACTGGGCATCACGCCCGACGACATCCAGACTTTGGACGATGTCCGTAAACTGCCTTTTACGACGAAGGAAGACCTTCGTGAGAACTATCCTTTCGGGCTGAGTTGCGTACCGATGAGGGAATGTGTGCGCCTGCACTCCTCCAGTGGAACCACCGGCAACCCGACCGTGGTACTCCATACCCAGAAAGACCTTGACGAATGGGCCAAGGCAGTGGCACGTTGCCTATGGATGGTAGGCAGCCGACCCGACGATGTGTTCCAGAATTCCGCCGGTTATGGCATGTTCACAGCCGGACTGGGCTTCCAGTATGGTGCGGAGAAAGTCGGAATGCTCACCGTGCCGGCCGCTGCCGGAAACACCACGCGCCAGATTAAGTTTATCAAGGACTTCGGAACCACCGTCCTGCATGCCATTCCCAGCTATGCCTCACGCATCTACGAGGTGATGCGGGAAGAAGGCGTAGACCCGCAACGCGACACGCAGTTGCGCATCCTTTGCATCGGAGCCGAACCGCATAGTGAAGAACAGCGGAAACGCATCGAACAGAACCTCCATGTGAAAGCCTACAACTCCTATGGTATTTCCGAGATGATGGGGCCGGGTGTCGCTTTCGAATGTACTGAGCAGAACGGACTCCATATCTGGGAAGACTACTTCATCGTGGAGATTATCGATCCCGTGACGTTGGAACCCGTGCCCGATGGCGAACTGGGCGAGCTCGTGCTGACAACCATCAACCGTGAGGGCATGCCGCTGCTGCGCTACCGCACGCGTGACCTGACACGCATCCTCCCCGGAGAATGCCCGTGTGGCCGTCATCACAAGCGTCTTGCCCGTCTGCAAGGCCGCAGTGACGATATGATTATCTTAAAGGGAGTGAATATCTTCCCGATACAGATAGAGAAGATACTCTTGAAGTTCAAGGAACTGAGTACAGACTACCTCATTACATTGGAAACCAAGGACAGCAACGACACCATGACTATCGACGTAGAACTGAGTCAGTTGTTCACCGACGACTACAAACAACTGCAGTCCTTGGAACGGACCATCACCCGACAGTTGAAAGACGAGATACTCATCACTCCGAAAGTGCGCCTTGTGCCGAAGGGTAGCCTGAATGCTTCGGACGAGAAGAAGGCTGTGAGAGTGAAAGACCTCAGAAAATTATTCTAACCCAATCTAAAATGTGAAAATATGACCATCAACCAATTATCCATCTTTATCGAGAACCGTTCGGGAACGCTCGTTAAAGTGCTCGAACTGCTCAAGCAGGCGCAGATTCAAATCGTTGCATCGACCATCGCCGATACTGCCGACTATGGCATCTACCGACTCATCTGCAGTGAGCCGTCGCGTGCCTATGACGAACTCAAGAAGGCTGGAGTGGCCGTGGCACTGTCAGAAGTCTTTGCCTTGACGCTCGACGACCAGCCGGGACGTGCAGCTGATGCCGTAAAGACCATCAGCGATGCCGGTCTCAGCCTGACCTACATGTATACCTTCCTCCTTCATGGAAAGGGAATCCTCATTTTCCGCACCGACGACACCGAGGGAGCACGCGAGGTAATCCTGCAAAACAAACTCCAATACATTGCGGAGAAAGACCTGACGAAGTGGGAGTAGGCCTTTAGGGGGCACAGACTCCCAACTCCACACCCTGTTTGCGGTAGCCGCTGGAGGTGAAGATGGCAACGAGTGCACCCTGCTCGTCCGTAATCCGCACTTCTGCATAAGGCATTCGGTGATGATCCACCAGTTCCGTGGCTTCGGCATACACATACCCTTCCTTCACGGAACGCACATAGGTGATGCTCGACGTAGTAGACACCGTGAGCGTTCCGTGACTGTTTACGGCTCCGGCAAACGCCAGGTCGGCCAGCGTGAACAACGCACCGCCCTGACAGAAGCCACCTCCGTTGAGGTGATGGGGCGTAATCAGCATGCGCGCCTTAGCGTAGCCCTTCCTGATTTCCAGCAGTTCGGCATCGGAGTGAGCCGCAAAGCGATCGTTCTTGAAAAATTCTAATAAAGTCATATTTCTGTTAGTCTTGTGTCAATATGGGTTAAACGTAACTGCTTTCTTCAATGTAATGATTCCATTCCATCATGCGAGTCCGAGAAAAAACTCCATGATTCCCTAAAACAAGATGTCTCAGCCCCTGATCTGGTGCTACATGGAAGATGATATAGGGTTTATTGCAAAGCAATATAGCCTATATGATTCAGTAATTTAGGGTATATTACCAGATAATATAGGCTGTATTACTTGATCAGCAAGGCTCCATGATGATGAAATGAGGCTATGAGGAACGGTGCTTACGTCTCCAAACGTAATGATAGAGGCGGAACCACGGTTCGCAAAGGCTCTCGCTGGGAAAGAACAGGCAGAGCCGGAAGTCGCGTACAAGGCGTTGCAGGTTCTTCTTCAGCGGCGAGCGGTAGCTTCCGCTGAGGAAACGACGGTCGTAGCGACCAAAGTTGCCACCTTCGATGATTTCGCGTTGCAGGATGCGGCCGCGTTTCGCATCGGGCGGAACTATCAGATAGGCGGCATCAAGCCCCAGCATGTGGTGCAACACCCACATCACGGCACCGGCAATGGGTTGCAGTCCAAGGTGGGTGAGCATGGGCGTGAGGTCGGTCTGCCGGCTGTCGCTGCTTGTCAGCAAGTAGAAATAGTCGATAATCTGGCGCAGGCCAATGCCTTCGTGCAGCAGGTGGTTGTAGATATGGCAGAGTTGGAACACATAGTTGAATGCCGCCGTAGGTACCTGAAAGCCGTGCGAAGGAATGCTGTTGGAAAAACAGGCATCGGCATGAGCCTCGAACCACCGTTGTAGACGGCGGTTGTTGATGGGATTGTTCAGCCAACTGGGGCGATAGTGCACCTCCACCTCTACATCGCCCGCCTTACGGAAATCAATGTGGTGGTAGCAGGCTTTCCGTCCGGGCATGATGCTGTTGACATAAGCAATGACTTTCCGGTCGCCGCCTTCCACCCAGATGTCTATGTCGCCTGCCGAGCGCAGCGTCGGATCGGGATACATCAGTGCATTGCCCTGTCCTTTCAGCAAACAGGAACGGAACCCCTCTTTCCGAAAGTTGTTGCTCACCCATCGTGCTTTCTCGTCCACGGTGGCATTCTGCTTGCGTAGCTTCGAGACGAGTGCCATCCATTCCAACACATCGTCGTCGGTAGGCTTGTTTGCGGGGATGTCCTTCAGCCGTTCCAAGCCTGTCCAGTAGATGCCGGCAATGGCCTGCTTCTTGGCAAACTCGCGCAGTTCGTGCCAGTTTATATCCACAACGCAGTCGGGAATGTCGCTGCCAGGATGCAGACAGAATTGAAGAAATTGCAGGTATGGGTGCATCTTAGTTCCTGACTTGTAACTCTTTCGTCATGTTCCAAAGGAACAAGGTATTGCCAATGATGTAGCGTCGCCACATGCGTCGGGGCTCCTGACAGAGGCGATAGAGCCATTCCAGCGAATGACGCTGCCACCAGAGCGGGGCACGCCGAGCTGTTCCGGCAAAGAAATCGAATACGGCTCCGATGGTACCCACATGGCAGTGGATGTCCAACGCATCCCAGTGTTCGTAGGTCCACTTCTCTTGCTTCGGTGCTGTCATGCCGATCCATAGCAGGTCGGGGGCTGCGTTGTTGATGGCTTCAATGATGGCGCGGTTGTCCTCATCGGAAAACTCCGCTTTGTAGGGTGGGGAATAGGTGACGACCTGAATGTTTGGATAAAGGCTCTTGGCCTTTTCTTTGATTCGGCTCAGCACCTTTTCGGAACTTCCCATGAACATGCAGACGGGGTTCTTTCCCCGTTCCCCTTCCTTTGCAATTCTGTCCATCTCCATGTCAAACAGGTCCCAACCTGCAATGCGCTCCGTGGGACGGCTCTTGGCTTGAATCCATCGGCACGCCTTCACGATAGAGGCACCGTCGGGAATGAGATAGTCGCCGCCTTTGAGGGCGTTGGCAAACCGTTCGTCTTTCTGTGCCACATTGTATGAATGGGCATTGATGGTGTTGATGAGTACCTTCCCGTCTGGAATCCGTTTCAGTTGCTCTCTTGAACAAACAATGTCAATGTCTTTCAGTCTCAGCATGTCTCCTGTTTGTTGATGATGTCTTCTAAAATGGTCACAAACCGTTGTTCAAACTTCTCCAGTGTGTACTCCTTCTGGTATTTCTCATAGCCCTGCATGCCCATCTCTCGTCCCTTTTCCGGATGCTGGATTAGGTGTTCTATCTTTTCTGCCAAGGCTTCCGGCGACTGGCTGTCTATCCAATATCCAGTTTTTCCGTTCTCAACAATGTCCACAGTGCCTCCTACCGTCGTGGTAACACAGGGCAGCCGATGTTGCATGGCCTCAAGAAGTACCAAAGGGAAACACTCATCGTGGGACGGGAAGACGAATAATCTTGCATTCTCATATTCCGCTTCTTTCTCCTTCCCAGTTTTTCTTCCGAGATATTGAACGTTGTCGGTAAGTTGCCGGTTTTCTATTTCCCTCATGATGGAGTCCATGTTGAATTCTTTGGTCTCTCCTCCGACAATGTGACAAGTGTATCCTACGTTTCTTTTTGTCAGTATCTTGCAGGCGTCGAGCAGGTCAACTAAGCCTTTAGCCCTCAATAGGTTGGAAAGGAAAAGGATGGTTGCGGGCGAAGACGTTTCTTCGGCTGACTGTATAACGCATTTGTTTGCAGGAGGGATGCCGTTCGGACAGACTGATACCTGTTCCTTGCCTGCATACTGGCTGATGTCAGCATACAGGTGTTCGGACAATAGGATAATCTCCGTATCTTTGAAGAATTGCTTATAGATCCAACGGCTCATCGCGTTTCCCTGATGTTCCCGAACTCCTTTATTGTGGAAATGCATAACGACCCTTTTCCCCATCCGCTTTAATTTTCTTACAATGAAAAACTCCTTGTAAAAAGCAAGGCCATGGGTGTTGGGGGTTATATAAATAAGGTCAGGCTGGAATGATTTTACTTCCTTCTTGATGTGGTTGTATAGCCTCTGGAACCGGAGAAACTTATGGAATGAAAACTTGCCGATGTCTTCCAGTCCAGTTGCCGTAGACAGGTTGATGTATTTGCAGTCAAATCTTTCATTCACCACCTTGCTGTCGTGAATATACTGCCCCATCATGGCTGCTCCATGGATGGGAGGAGGGAGGTGGAGGATGAATAGGATGCGAGACTGCATATCGTTGCTATTTCCGCTTTACGTCAATGACTTCGCCCGTAATACTTGAGGCAAGTGTATTAATGGATGCAACGGCAACGTCTATTGGATCGAGTAGCGTATTAAGGGGTTCCGTGCCGAAATTTTTGGTTCGCATGGGAGTATGGGTGCGTTCCGGGTTGACGCAGTTTACCTTGATACCAAAGGCAAACCATTCTTCGCTCAGAGCCTGAACGAAGTTGACGATGGCGGCTTTTGTCGCAGAATAGACGCTGTAGAGCATACGACCGCGAGTATAGCTGCTGCTTGTATAGAAGAGCAGGGAACCTTTGCTTTCTTTCAGATAAGGATAGGCACACTTCGCCACGTTGATGACTCCCAACAGGTTGACCTTTATGCTTGTCTCTATGTCGTCGGCTTGCATGGCGGCAATCGGTTCTTTGATGAGGATTCCGGCCGTGTCGACAATGTAGTCGATTCGCTTTTCCTTGTCATAGACCTGCTGAAGGGCTTTTTCTATATCGGACATGTGAGAAACGTCGACTCCGTTTTGGGTACGGCTGAATGAATAAACCTTGGCCTTTAAAGCCTCAGCCTGTTCCACGATGTCCTTTCCAATGCCATAGCTTCCTCCAAAGACTACCATAATTTTACCTGGCAGGACTCCTTTGGTCTCTTCAGCCAAGTTCTTTCCCCAGTTGATGGACTTGAGTTGGAAGAACTTGTCAAGCGCATAGACATCCTCTTGATAAGTCACCTTCATGTTGAAGACTTCTCCTCTTACTATATAAATAGGTGTTTCGGGTAGATATTTGAAAACAACGCCACAATCGTCAGTGGTCTGGAAGTTTGGATCTTGCAGGGCCAAGTCGTATGCTTGCTTGATAATCTCACGACGGAAGCATTGTGGCGTTTGTCCGTTGCGCAGTTCAGCGCGTGGCGGAATGCTGTTAATGAAGTTGTCTTTAGAACGGATAATGGTGTCAGTGGTGGGAATGGCAACGTCAATGGCTTCATATGTATCCAGTGCTTCGATGCATTCATCAATGATGCGGTTGTTGACCAGTGGTCTTACGGCATCATGGAAGATGAGATTGCAGTCATTGTCGTAGGCATTGATGGCAGCAAGGCTTGAGTGGTAACGCTCTTTTCCGCCTTGGAGAACCTTCCTGACTTTCTTGTATTCGTTCTTTACGATGATGTCTTCTATCATGTAAAGATAGTTAGGATTGATGACAATGGCAATCTCATCAATGTGGCAATTCTTTTCGAACACGTCAATGGTGTGCTCAATGATCATTTTTCCAGCAATCTTGATAAACTGCTTGGGGAGATCGCCACCGAGACGGCTACCAGAACCGCCTGCTAAGATAACGGCAATGTTTTTCATTTTATGCGTTTTATATACTTGCGTATTTTTTTTCTTGCACCAATAGCTCGCAAGCGCATAAACTCCAAGTTGTCTGTAATTACTTGACGTATGCTTAGCTTTACTCGCTTCGGATGGCGTAGCGGAAAGTTTAGATGACCCATTTTCATGGAAGCGTGTGGGTCACTCTCATTGGCATCATAGTGTGTGCCTCCCTCTCCTGTACATCCTATGTTCAGGCCTAAGTTAGTAGTAGGGCAGATGCATAATCGCCGATTCACCACAGCGGCAAAATGCCAGCGTGTAGCCCATGAAGAATTGGTGTTGATATTCTTATATGTAAAATGCCAGTAGTAGCACATGGTCAGCGTTTGGAAAAACCCATAGACCGGGAGCATGCGCAATGGATTGTAAGATGGCCATGCCGACATGCCCATATCCATATTGTCAAACCATGCTCTTCGCCATGTTGCCCACCCCCAGACAAAAGGTTTACGACCGAAAGTATAGGTGTCTGATTGTTCCCGATGTTTGCCATAATACTGTGAGGTGATATGAATTATGTCATGATTGTCTTTGTACCGTGGCAACAGTTCTTCACACAGTGTGAAGAAATCTTGACTCATCACCACGTCGTCCTCGCAAATAACACCCCATTCTTCGTGTTCAAAGAACCAACTGATGGCTTCTGATATTGCACGGGCACATCCTATGTTTTTGCCTCGGAAGAGCGTTTGTATGGTGCAAGGCCAATCTATTTGTTCCATGACAGCCTTTCTTGTGCGCTCGCATAGCTCTTGTTCTCCTTGACGGTGGGCGCGTGCTCCGTCAGCGGCAATGTACAGACGCTCTGGTTGATAGTGCTTAATGCACTCAAAGGCACGGACGCTAATATCGGGTCGGTTGAAAATGGTGAAAAGTACGGGAAGTTTCATGTGGATAGACGGAAAGGTATTCCTTTCTTTTCAAATGAGATAAGACGTGATTATTCGTCAGAAGAGGATAGACAGCCCCCCTCCTGCTTATTCTTCCAGTAGCAGTTCGATGTATGATGCGTGTGTTGTTGAGCACTCGGTGGTAATTTCATATAAGATTTACCATAGAGTTGCGACAGGTATGTATCATAGCATTTGGGACTGTTATATTGTTTTCCTTCAAAGGTAACTTTTAGTGACGGCTCATACTGATTCTTTAGATTGCGTTCTTTCGTGCCGTAATGGGATATGGCCGTAATGCCCACATAATGGGCTTGCTCATAATTATATTTCATAGCGACCTTCTCCATGCGCGATACGTAATGACTGATGTTCCGAAGTCCAAGGAATTCCAACATCCGGTAGACTGCAATTCCTGCATTTTTCATTATCGTTGCTTTGAGGGTCGGTGCTTTTCCAAATGCTTTGGTAGAACATTCCAAAAGCTTCTGGGTCGTGGCAATCTGCCGATAGTAATTCTTACACTCGTTCACATCGTCAGGAAGACCGTCTATGGGAAAAACATCAATGTTGACAGATAACTTGTTGCGTAGTTTCTTCCTGAGTTTCTTTTCTACTTTGACGGTTCTTGCGTCATTGACTGTTGAGAAGGCCAATGGGTATTCTTTGTCGTTCCGGCAGTTTCTCAATTCCAAGTATTCATGGCTGGGAAACAGTTCCAAAAACCTTTCATAGTCAGGCCGAGGCATCATTACGTCAATGTCGTCGTCCCATGGAATAAATCCTTTGTGGCGGTAAGCCCCCAAAAGCGTACCTCCACATAAAAAATAGGTAATGGCGTTTTTCTGACAGACATCAACAATGAAGTCGAGGATGTCCTGCTCTAATTGCCTAAGTTCTTGTATACTGATATCCTTCATGTTAGCTTTCTATTCTTAAAAGTGCGGTTATACAGCACCTTTTATGCGGTAGGTGGTAAAGGTGATAATTCTTACTATTGCCAGCCTTATCAGTGGAGGGAACATCTGTATGGCTCTGTAATATTGATGTTTCTTTTTTTCGTATGCTTTGAATGCCGAATAGTCTACCTTCCTTAATTTCGGGAAACCCACTACGTCTTTTCCCATTTTCTTTGCAAACTTGTCTGGCACTTTTGAAGAGCGGTATGCTTTGTAAGTGAAAGGCATCCCTTTCTTCAAGCTCTCCAACAGAGCCCGCTCCCGTGTAATGGGATCAGGCCACTTGTCAAGGACTTCGTATTGCAAGCATACAAAGCTCCTCACAATTTCAGCAGTTGCAAGGGTTATTTCTTTTCTGTAGGTGCGTGTTATTTGCCCTTCGTGTCGGTGATAGAGATAAGTCGTGTTAGGAAGGACGACGCATGATGTAGCCTTACTAAAAACCGTGAAGGCATGATGGAAGTCGTCATAGTGTGGAGAGATACATCTAATATTATTTCTTCTGAGGAAATCAACGCTAAAGAGTTTATTGGTTATATAGAAGGCGCATTTCAGTTTGTTGTGATAGATAGCATCCAGCAATGTCCTTTCTTCGTTATGGAGAATCTCCTGTCTTTCAAGACAGTCGTTTTGTGTGAAAATCTCTCCGTCGGTGCTTCTGTGCCATCCTTCTACAAAGTCAACTCTTTTTTCCATCATGGTTTCAGCCATGAGCGAGATGCAGTTTTCTGTGATGGTATCATCGGCATCCATGAAAAAGATGTATTCTCCTTTTGCTTCGTCCAAAGACCGGTTTCGTGCAGGTCCCTGCTCCATGTTGTGTGGCTGGCGCAGTATGCGTATATTGCGTTTCTTTGGAAATCTCTCGATGCAGTCTCTCACAATCTGCATGGCATTCGTCTTGCCGCAGTCATCGATGATGATGATTTCCAGATTCTCATAGTCCTGATTCAGTACGGATTTGATGGATTCTGCTACATATTCGTCGCCTTCATAGACAGGGAAAGATAGCGTAATTAGTGGAGATTCATTCATTGCAATTTTAGAGTAAGAATTTGAATATATTCCGTTTCTTTACAACTTAAACTTTCTCCATAGTTTGGGAAAACAACAGTGAAGTGTTGTCGTCAGCTGATGGAAAACGGCTCTTGTCCAACCATAATGTTTTTGTTCTAAATAGAACAATTCGCGCAGGGGCATGCCCGTTGGGTGATTAAGGGCGTGCCATCTTTGTCGGAAGGGGAAGTCGGGATTGCACCATTTGGGCAGAGTCGGGTGGCGTTCACATGACCCTACATATTCTTTCAGGAGCAGTATTTGTATGTTTTTCTTTTTTGCCCGTAGCCCATAGTCGGTGTCTCCTCTGGCATGATGGTAGTGGGAATCTAAGTTTCCCAGTTTTTGATAGATTTCTTTGGACACCAGGACAAAATTTCCATTAAGGTCTGTTCCCTCTTGGAGCGTTCCGTTGGGAATGATGCGGTGGCCTGTATGTGGATTTTTCAGTCCATAAGTACATTGATGGGTGGTTTCACTTTCTGTCGCTCCAACGAGAAGGGCATGCCCGCTTGTTTCAGTGGAAGCCTCCAGTGCTTTTCGCAGGGTGTGGGGATAGATATAGGTATCGTCGTTCAGCCAGAGGAAATAGTCATATTCCTTTTCTTTTGCTGCTGCATCCCATGCCAGTCGCATACCTTGGTTCCAATACAAATTGCCATCGCCAGACAAGATGTGAACATTGGGGAAGGCTTCCTGAACAGTTTCCGAAGTGCCGTCGGTGCATCCATCGTCGGTCAGATATATGTCAGCCGTGAATCCTTCCAAGGGCAGCTGCCTGTAGAGACATTCCAAACATTTTAAAGTTTTATCTCGTCTGTTGTGTACAGTGAGTAGAATCGCAATGCTTTTTGCCTTCATGTGTAGAAGTTTTTATTCGGAACGTGCTGCAATCTTGTTGATAAAAATGCTTTGCACAACTTTCGCTTGTCTATTGCCAGCTTATCTGTGATGCTTTTCTACAATCGTTTTGTAGGTCAGGATAAGGTTTTGATAGATTTCCCTTTTGTTGTGGCGTCTTTGTGCCGTTTCCGTAGCTTGTTGGCTGATATGCTCTTGTAACTCGGTGGAATGACACAAAGACTTGACTCTTGCGGAAAGTTCAAAAGGTGCGTTCGCAGGAACAAGGAATCCTGTCTCCCCTTCTGTCACGAGTGAAGGAATGCCACCGACATAAGTGGCAATAACGGGCAGTCCCAATAACTGTGCCTCGCAAAGGCTGTTCGGAGAATTGTCAATGTAGGAGGGATGGACATAGAATGATGCCTGAAGCAAGGTTTGAACTAACTTCTTTTCTTGGAGTACACCAACATAGCGGACGTTTACATCTTGGCTGCTGATGTGGAGTTCTTTTTCGAAAAAACGGACGATTGGGTCTTTGTCGCTTATTCCGATAACCTGCCACTCAAAGTCTATATCTGTTTCTTGCTTGAGCAATGCAGCCGTCTTCAAAATAAGGTCTAATCCTTTGTAAACGGTATCAGAAATAGTGGAGCATAAGATCGTCTTTCCTTGTTTTGGTTTCCAATCTCCAGCATGCTGATAGAAACCTTCGCGCAAGATTTCATTGACTTGGAAATACATAGAGTTGGGTGACAGCAAACGGCTTACCTGTTTGTCCCATAGGGTTCTTCCCATGCAGTATTGTATCTCCTTGAAAGATTGGTGCTCAGCTTTTCCGCGATGGCTGATGTTTTTGTGGGCGTAGATATATCCGTTGCGAAGTATCCATTCCCTGTGGGTGAAAGGGAAAAGGAAAGAATACTGGTTGATACCTGGTGGATAGAACGCATTACTGTATGGGGAGAGCAGGCCTTGTAAGTGGACAACGACAGGCTTGTCTGTTTTTCCTAAGATGCAGGCAAATGGGCTCTCGGTGCCAAAAAGGTGGATGATGTCAGGCTGGAAGTCTTTTATAGCAGATAAGAGTTGGTCTACGCATTTTGCCATGTTCTTATTCTTGTAGCCTCCATAATAGTATTTGAGTTTCTGCAGGGGAGACAGAGGAGGCATGTAAATAGGATAGTAGGTCGTTCCTTGTTGCGTTTCTTGCTGGCGATGAGTCCGCGAAGGGTAAGCTAAGGCCAGCATTGCATTTTCCTGTTCCACGATTCGTTGCAAAGAAGAAATCCATCCTCCTCCGTTATAACGATTGCCGTCTCTTTTATTGAGGAGTCCGCTGCTTGCAGAAAGCCACAGTATTCTCATAGAAGTGTTGCTGTTGTGGCTGCAAAGGTATGGCAGCCGTGTAAGATTGGGTGTGTTATTGTGTAAAGGCAGGGAGCAGGAACCGTGTGTCACGAAGGCTTGGATGGCATCGCCGATGTCTGTTTTGCTCTGTTCCGGCTACAATTAGTTTCTTATTCGTTGGCGGCAATGAACGGTTTGTCGTAGAGCCTTGCAGCATAAATGGAATAGGTGGAATATTTGCTGCCTATGACATGGTGGCATTTGCCAAGGCAGAAGAGTTCAGCTACGGCATCTTTCATCCCTTGCAGGCTTCTGCGGTTCAGTTCCCACGACTGGGTAATGATGCGGTTGCCATATCTCTTGGCAGCATCTTCCTTTACTTTCTCATCGTCGGAAGCAAGATAGAACATCGTTTCTTCGTTGGTACTGATTTCGTTGTCCATCAGTCGGTAGTATTTGTCAATGGTGCCATATTTGATAGAACGCACATTGTCAGTTCTCCGTATGTGAATGCCTATGGTGTGCTTGTTGTATTGTCGTGTGACTTGGCTGATATTGTCTTCAATCTCCTTTGTGGGGCGGAATACGGATGCAATGTTTCTCGAAGGGGTGCATAAGGAGAAACGTGTAAATGTAGAAATGTAAATGCTTGTATGGTTTCCGATGATTTGCTCAATGGTAAGGTTGTGGGGCTGGTCGGATGATGAATATTGTCTGTCGAAAACGAATTGGCGCAACAAGGTGGGGAGGAAGAAGTTTCTTTTCAAGGAAGGCAGATGCTTGAACTGTGTCAGCTTGCTAATAGTAATTTTATTATCTTTGATGGGAAGGAATAACTCTTCGAAATCGGCAAAGAGTTCGTTGTTCTTCCACCAT
>CAMHEA010000039.1 GCA_946184025.1 uncultured Prevotella sp. | reverse complement strand
TGTATAGACCTGCATGCCCGGTTCCGTGGTGTATACTTCCATGGTCCGGCCGCTCTCTGGCTCCTTGATACGGGCTGCAAACGACAATTCGCCTTCTTCCTTCTTGTTCAGGACGAAGCAATGGTCGTAGCCGGCACCGATTTTTATCTGTTCATTATCTGCATCGATGTCCTGACCGACGGCTTTCGGCTTCCGGAAATCGAAAGGCGTACCTTCTACCTTTAGGATTTCACCCGTAGGAATGGATGTTTCGTCAATGGGAAGGTAGAAGTCTGCATTGATTTCGCACACTTGGTTTTCAATGCTTGGGGTCGGATCGGCGATGCCTTGCAGGCTGAAGAATCCATGGTGCGTGAGGTTCAGAATCGTCTTCTTATTGGTCGTAGCCTGATATTTGATGACCAGTTCATTATTCTCGGTCAGCGTATAGGCAACCCATACTTCGAGCTCTCCCGTGAAGCCCTCCTCGCCATAAGGACTTACATACTTCAAAACGACTGCATGGTCGCTCACTTGGTTGGCGTCCCACACCTTGGCGTTGTATCCGTTCTTGCCGCCGTGGAGGGCATTGGGGCCGTTGTTGATGTGAAGATTGTATTCCTTTCCGTTCAGTTGGAACTGGCCACGGGCAATGCGGTTGCCGTAGCGTCCGATGAGTGTTGACAAATAAGGTTCGGGGGAGTTTATCACGTCTTGGATGTTGTCGTGTCCTTGGATAACGTTGGCATAATGTCCATCCTTATCCGGCACCATGATGGCTACGATTGCACCGCCGTAGTTGGTTACAGCCACCTCGCAGCCAAGGCTGTTTCTCAGAATGTATAAGTCGGTCTGTTTACCGTTGATGGTGGTCTGGAAGTCGCTACGCTTCAGACCACAAATGCTGTGTGTCTCTTCTGTGTTCATCGCGATTACCTTTATTTAAGTTAGTAATATCATGCAAAGTAACAAAAAAATAACGATATATGCGCATTCGAAATCAAAAAAAACGAGTTTAGGCGCGTTAAAAACATTTAAAGTGGTGGTGGAAGGGGTGTTTCCACTCTCTTTATGTTTTTTCTATGGCCGTCAGGAAGTCGGCAACGACGTAACTGCTGCCGCCGACGAAGATGAAGTCGTCGGCTTCTGCTTCTTGCAGGGCTGCCCGATAGGCCATAGCCACCTGCCTGTAGGATTTTCCCCATAATCCGTGTTCCCTTGCAAGCACCGCGATGCGGTTGGCAGGGATGGCGCGGTGATTGTCGGCTTGTGTCCAATAGTAGACGGCTTGGCGTGGAAGCAGGCCCATCACGGTATCAATGTCCTTGTCGTCGACCATCCCGAAGACGATGCGCAGCTGGCGGCAGGGCTGTGCCTGTATCTGGCGGCTCAGATATTGCCACCCGCCCACGTTGTGCCCTGTGTCGCAAACGACCTTCGGCGCCTCCTGGATGGTCTGCCAGCGTCCTGCCAGCCCCGTGTTCTCACAAACGCGGGCAAAGCCGCGGCGTATGCTTTCATGGTCTATCCCGAACGGAAGGTGCTCCACGGCTGTCAGAATCGTCTGCTTGTTCCGTGCCTGATAATCTCCTTTGAGCTCGAAGTCAATGTCCTTGCCCAGTTCTTCTGTGTCTTGTGCAAAGAAAAGCGGAGCACTCATCGCGTTTGCTTTTTCCTCAAAAACAGGACGTGTTTCCTCATTATATTCGCCAATGACAACCGGAACGCCTTGCTTGATGATGCCAGCCTTCTCTCCAGCTATCTGTGCCAGCGTGCTGCCGAGGAATCCCGTGTGGTCGAATGAGATATTGGTGATGACGGATAGGATTGGGAAGATGATGTTGGTGCAGTCCAGCCGCCCGCCAAGCCCAACTTCTATCACAGCGATGTCTACTTTCTGTTCGGCAAAATACTTGAATGCCAGAGCCGTTGTCAGCTCAAAGAAAGATGGGTGCAACGGCTCAAAGAATCCACGTTCCTCCTTTACAAAGGAAACAACCCTTTCCTTGCTGATACACTGACCGTTAACGCGGATTCGCTCACGGAAGTCTACAAGGTGTGGAGACGTATACAGTCCCACCTTGTAGCCGGCTTCTTGAAGGATGGAAGCCAGTGTGTGCGAGCATGAACCCTTGCCGTTTGTGCCGGCCACATGAATCGTTTGATAATGCCTGTGCGGATGTCCGAAGTGTTCATCCAGTGCCAGCGTGTTGCTGAGTCCCTCTTTATAGGCCGATGCTCCGGTATGTTCAAACACCGGAGTCACGTTGTATAGGTATTCGATGGTTTCTTGGTAGGTCATTCTTTCCTTTTTATTTGCAAAGGTACGATTAAGCGAGCGAAAAGCAAAAGAAATCCTTTCTTTTTCTTTGCCGGGTGTGAATGCCTTCGCTGAGACCTTGTGAAGCAAATGTACGAATCATCCTTAGAGTAAGGAATGAAAAATCGCCAAAAGCGTCTCTCTGTTCCGCATTCTTTCTTTTGGACACTCCTGTCATGTCGTCGTTGCCCGTTCATGGTTGGTGCCAAGCCCGTAGATCAGGTAATATACCCTATATTGCTGACTGATATAGGGTTTATTACTGAGTAATTTAGGGTATATTACTGAGTAAAATAGGCTATATTACATTTGCCGCAGGCAACTTTCATGGCTGCAAGTGGCTTCCTTTGGGCTGTGAAAGGGCTTCCGTAGGCAAAAGGATAATGTTTTCTTGAAAAGAAAGTATTGGGATCGTGTTACGATAATGAATACAATCATGCTGACGGTGAAGACCTTTAGTGGGATGTTCCTATAACGAAAGCAGCCCCGATAGGTAATGAACCTGTCGGGGCTTTCTTGATATTGTGCCTTTGAAAATTCGTTTTTTAGTTGAAATAGTTGCGGAACTTCTGGAAGATGCTTTGTTTGGTAGATGAGTCTCCTTTGAAGTTGTCGCTGTCCTTGAATTGTTCGATGGCCTGTTTTTCCTCTTTTGAGAGGGTCTTTGGCACATAGACGCTGATGTTTACGATCAGGTCGCCTTTCTCATTGCCGTAGCCTTGTACGGGCATGAGGCCTTTGTCGCGCAGGCGGAGCGTCTTGCCGGGCTGTGTGCCGGGCTCTATCTTGATCTTCACGGTGCTGCCTTCGATGGTCGGAATGTCGACGGTTCCGCCGAGGGTGGCCGTGGGGAAGTCGAGCAGGAGGTTGTAGAGGAGGTTGTTGCCGTCGCGCACGAAGGTGTCGTTGGGTTCTTCCTCGATGAATACCTGTATGTCTCCGGTGATGCCGTTGTGTTTTCCGGCATTGCCTTTGCCGGGCACGTTGACCACCATACCTTCAGCCACGCCGGCGGGGATGTTGATTTCGACTACTTCCTCGCCTTTCACGATGCCTTCTCCATGACAGTGGTGACACTTGTTCTTGATAATGGTACCTTCACCGCCGCACACATGACAGGTAGTCTGCGTCTGCATCATGCCGAAAATGCTTTGTTGCGTGCGTATTTCCACGCCTGATCCGTGACAGTTGGGACAGGTTTCGCTGCCGCTTCCGCCTTCGGCTCCTGTTCCGTGGCAATGTTCGCAGGCTACATCCTTGCGTACCTTGAATTTCTTGGTAACGCCTGTGGCTATCTCCTGTAAGTTCAGGCGCACTTTCAGACGCAGGTCTGCACCGCGGTATTTGCCCGGTTGGCGACGACCGCCGCCGCCAAAGCCGCCGAATCCTCCGCGTCCGCCGAACACATCGCCAAACATGGAGAAGATATCGTCCATGGAGAAACCTCCACTGAAGCCTCCTCCGAATCCGCCGGCACCGCCTGACAGGCCATCAAAGCCGAACTGGTCGTAGGTCTGCCGCTTCTGCGGGTCGTGGAGCACGTCGTAGGCTTCGGCAGCTTCCTTGAATTTATCTTCGGCCTGTTTGTCACCGGGGTTGCGGTCTGGATGGTATTTGATGGCAATCTTCCGATATGCCTTTTTGATTTCGTCTTCCGAAGCTCCCTTGCTGACTCCGAGCACTTCGTAGTAGTCTCTTTTTGCCATGTCAATGATGCATTATGAATGATGCGTGATTATTGTCCTACTGCCACTTTGGCATGTCTGATGACCTTGTCGTTGAGGGTGTAGCCTGTTTGTACACAGTCAATGACCTTTCCTTTCTTGTCGTCGCCCATGCCGGGAACCATGGCAATGGCTTCGTGGAAGTCTACATCGAAGTCGGCATCCTTGGTCTCGATCTGCTTTACTCCGAGACTTTCGAGTGTCTTGATGAACTTATGGAAGATGAGTTCCATGCCTTCCTTGATGGCAGCAGGGTCTTCAGTCTTGTCGGCGATGGCCCGTTCGAAGTCGTCAAGGACCGGCAGCACCGCCGTGATGGTCTTCTCGCCGCCGTTGAGGATGAGTTCTGCTTTTTCTTTCAGCGTGCGTTTCTTGTAGTTGTCGAACTCAGCGATGGTGCGCAGCAGCTGGTCGCGCAGTTTGGCATTCTCTTCTTGGGCAGTTTCCAGCGGAGATTTCTCCTCAGCCTCTTCCGCATTGTCCGGTGTGTCAGCTCCTTCAGGCTGGTCGTCCATTGCCGTTGATTCCGTCTGCTGGGCACTTTCCTGTTCCTCTTCATTGAAGTTCGGTTCTTCTACGGAGCCGCCTTCTATCTTGATTTCCTTTTCTTTGCTCATAATTTGGTTTGTTTTGTTTCCAACTGACTTACAAATACCATGCCAACGTTAGGAATACATCTTTTCTTTCTGCTCCTTAATGGTTGCGTCGTAGATGTAGTCGTCGTATGACATCAGCTTGTCTATTGTACCGTTGGGAGTCAGTTCGATGATGCGGTCGGCTACGGTGTTGATGAATTCGTGGTCGTGAGATGCAAAGAGAATGTTTCCCTTGAAACCGATCAGGTTGTTGTTGAAGGCCTGGATGCTCTCCAGGTCGAGGTGGTTGGTCGGTGTATCGAGGATGAGGCAGTTCGCATTCTTCAGCTGCATACGCGCAATCATACAACGCATCTTTTCACCTCCGGAGAGCACGTTTACTTTTTTCTCTACTTCTTCTTGTTTGAAAAGCATACGCCCCAGATAGCCTTTCATCACCACTTCGTTGCCCGTACCGTACTGGCTGAGCCAGTCTACAAGGTTCAGCTCGCTTTGGAAGAACTCCGTATTATCAAGTGGCAGATAGGCGGTGGTGATGGTTATGCCCCATTTATAGGTTCCTGCATCGGCTTCGCGGTTTCCGTTGATGATTTCAAAGAGTGTCGTCATGGCTTTCGGATTATGCGAAAGGAAGACCGTCTTCTGTCCCTTTTCAATGTTGAATGACACGTTGTCAAACAGTACCGTACCGTCGGTGTCGACAGCCTTGAGCCCTTCAACCTCCAGAATCTGGTTGCCCGGTTCGCGTTCCATCTGGAAAATAATGCCTGGATACTTACGCGTTGACGGCGTGATTTCCTCTACGTTCAACTTTTCCAGCATCTTCTTGCGCGAAGTGGTCTGCTTCGACTTGGCCACGTTGGCCGAGAAGCGGCGGATAAATTCTTCCAACTGCTTGCGCTTTTCGTCAGCTTTCATCTTCTGGTTCTGTGCCTGACGCAGAGCTAATTGTGAACTCTCATACCAGAACGAATAGTTACCCGAGAATACGGTTACCTTTCCAAAGTCGATGTCCACGGTCTGCGTTGAAACGGCATCAAGGAAGTGACGGTCGTGCGATACAACGAGCACGCATTGTTCTACGTTGCTCAGGTATTCTTCCAGCCACTGCACGGTGTCGAGGTCGAGGTCGTTGGTCGGCTCGTCAAGTAACAGGTTGTCGGGATGGCCAAACAGTGCTTTAGCCAACATGACGCGCACCTTCTCATTGTTTGAAAGCTCCGACATCATCTTGTTATGTTGCGACTCCTTCACGCCCAGGTTCTGCAACAGCTGTGCAGCTTCGCTCTCTGCTTCCCAGCCGTTCATTTCGGCAAACTTCAACTCCAGGTCAGCGGCACGGTTGCCGTCTTCCTCTGTCATTTCCGGTTTGGAATACAAAGCTTCGCGTTCCTTCATGTTTTCCCAAAGCGGCTGATGGCCCTGCAAGACCGTGTCCATCACAGAGAATGCGTCATACTTGAAGTGATCCTGGTCGAGTACAGACAGACGTTCGCCCGGTCCCAGTTCAACGGTTCCCTTGTTGGGTTCCAACTCGCCGCTGATGGCTTTCAGCAACGTGGACTTTCCTGCACCATTGGCACCGATGACACCATAGATATTACCTGCTGTGAACTTGATGTTTACGTCTTTGTAAAGCACTCGCTTGCCGAATTGAATCGCCAGATTCGTAACTGTTATCATATTTGTCTAATACCTTATTATAATATAATTGGGCTGCAAAGGTAATGAAAAAACTGGAAACAGGCAAATTTTCCTTCTTATCTGTTGGTTCTCAAAAAAGTTTAGGGGAAAAAGGGGAATGCTTTCGGTCGCGAAATATCAGAGAGAATCCTGCTGTTTTCTGCGGGAAAAGCCTTAACTTTGCCCGTGCAAAAGTGAAAACGGAATTAGAAAGCGATGGAGAAGAACCTTGAAATGCGAACGGCCTGGGAGTTTGTGGAGCATACGGGCATGAGCATTTTCCTGACGGGAAAGGCAGGAACGGGCAAGACTACCTTTCTGAAAACGGTGGCAGAAAAGTCGTCGAAGCGGATGGTGGTGGTTGCTCCTACGGGTGTGGCGGCCATCAACGCGGGTGGTGTGACCATCCATTCGTTCTTCCAGCTTCCTCTGTCGCCGTTTGTTCCTAATGCTGCCGTTCGCCAGCGTTTTGATTTTAGTAAAGAGAAGCGCAAGATTATTTCCACCATTGACATGCTGGTCATTGACGAGATTTCTATGGTGAGAAGCGATTTGTTGGATGCCGTTGACTCCGTGTTGCGTCGTTTTCGTGAGCACGACAAACCTTTCGGCGGCGTTCAGTTGCTGATGATAGGCGACTTGGGACAGCTTACGCCCGTGGTAACGCCTTCGGACGAGCAGATGCTGAAGCCGTATTATGACACACCTTATTTCTTTGGCAGCCATGCTTTACAGATGATTGACTATGTAACCATCCAGTTGGAGCATGTCTATCGGCAGCAGGACACGCTTTTTCTGGGAATCTTGAATCATATACGGGATGGAAAACCTACGGCGGCGGACTTGGAACACCTGAACGCCCGCTATCAGCCGATGTTCAAACCTGGCGATGCCGAAGGGTATATCCGCCTGACAACGCATAACCAGTCGGCCAACCGATACAATGAAACGGCAATGGAGCAGTTGGCATCGCAGGCCTTTTCGTATCATGCAGAGATAGAAGGCACGTTCCCGGACTATGCTTATCCCACGGCGCAGACGCTGATGCTGAAGGTCGGTGCACAGGTTATGTTTATCAAAAATGATGTCTCGGAAGACCATCTTTATTATAACGGACGTATCGGAAGGGTGGTGTGGCTTGACGATTCTCACATCCACGTCCTTTGTCCTGGTGACATAAAGCCCATTGACGTGTCGCCGCAGGTGTGGGAGAATGCCAAATATAAGCTCAATGAGAAGACGAAGGAAATAGAGACGGAGGTACAAGGCACATTCAGGCAGTTCCCGCTGCGGCTGGCATGGGCCATTACGATTCACAAAAGCCAAGGGCTGACCTTTGACCATGCCATCATTGATGCCAATTATTCCTTTGCACCAGGACAGGTATATGTGGCTCTGAGTCGCTGTCGTACGCTGGAAGGCATGGTTTTGTCATCACCATTGTCGCCGTCGGCCATCATCAATGACGAGCAGGTTGCTTCTTACATTTTTAATCAGCAGGAGGCATCTGGGCAAAGTGTCGCCCGTCTGGCCGAATTCAAAGAGGATTATTATCGTTATCTGCTACTCGAACTCTTTACTTTCCGCGAGCTTCTCCAACGCGAGGAGGCACTTTGCAGAGTGTTCATCGAATATTTCCACCACAGTTCGCCCGCATTGACAACTCTTCACAAGCAGGTGCTGCTGGATGTGCGCCTGAAGCTGCTGGAAGTGGCGGATAAATGGACGGCAATGATACGGAAAATGGATGTCGCTCAGCTGCACTCGGCTGATTTTCTGGACAGAGTCAGACGAAGTGCGGCCTATTTCGACGAGTTGCTGACCTCGCTGTTTGAACAGCTTCTGGTGAAGACGAAGATGCAGCAATCTGGCAACAAAATGGCGGCAAAGCGTCTTGATGCCGCATTCTCCGATGTGCAGCTGGCCTATCTTTCTCATCGAGGCCTGCTTTCTCGTATGGCGGAAGTTTCCTTCTCTGTTGCCGATTATCTGAAAGCCAAACAAGAAGCCTTGCTGGATGCGATAGACGTGCAGAATCCGTCGTCTGGGAAAAAGCGACGTGAGCGCAAACCGAAGGAACCTAAAGTTCCCAAGCCGAAGAAGGAGCCTACGCAAGAGATAACGCTTCGTATGTACAGGCAAGGCATGCTGCCTCAGTTGATAGCCAAGGAACGCGGCCTGTCGCTGACAACGATTTACAATCATCTGTCTATGGGCGTGTTGAAGGGAATCATTCCTTTGAGTGACCTGATAGATGTAGACAAGGAGAGAGCCATCCGCATGGCCTTTGTAAAAGCTGGGAAGGGCAGTGCACTCTCTGCCGTCAAACTTTTGTGCCCACCTGATGTTGCTTGGGAAGAGTTGCGGCTTGTTCAGCAGATTCTTCGGCAAGGATGAATGTGGATGACTAAATGATGGTGGGACGTGAAAAACAGGTCGATTTGTTTTGTCCTGCTTCTGTTTTTCACTATCTTTGCACCTTGAAAATGAGAACAAACAGATATAATAAGGATCGTTACGACCATTATGAAGTTAGGGAGGAGGCTCCGCTTCTGGAATGGTTGTTGGGCAATCTGAAGCAGAGCAAGACGAAAACGAAGGCTACGCTTCAGGGACGTGGCATCAAAGTGAATGGGAAAACAGTCACGCAGTTTGACTTTCTGTTGCAACCGGGGATGAAAGTCTCCGTGAGTCAAACAAAGAAGAACGACCAATTCAAAAGCCGCTATGTGAAAATCGTCTATGAAGATCAGTATCTGGTCGTTGTAGAGAAGAACGTCGGTATTCTCTCCATGGCAGCGGGACACAAATCGCTGAATGTCAAATCGGTGCTTGATGACTATTTCCAAAAGTCCAGACAGAAATGCCGGGCTCATGTCGTACATCGTCTGGACCGTGACACCAGCGGGCTGATGGTCTATGCCAAGGATATGCAGACCGAGCAGATTCTGGAACACGAATGGCATGACATCGTATACGACCGCCGCTATGTGGCAGTGGTCTGCGGAGAAATGGAAGAGAACGAAGGCACGATTGCCAACTGGTTGAAAGACAATAAGGCTTACGTCACCTATTCTTCACCGGTGGACAATGGTGGCAAATATGCTGTGACCCATTTCTTTGTCTTGGATCGTACCGTTGACTATTCGCTGGTGGAATTCCGGCTGGAGACGGGGCGTAAAAACCAGATCCGTGTGCATGCTGCCGACATGGGACATCCTGTATGTGGAGATGTAAAGTACGGAAATGGTGCTGACCCGTTGCATCGCTTGTGCCTGCATGCGTTCCTCTTGTGTTTCTATCATCCAATAACCCATGAGCGTATGGAGTTTGAGACTCCTATTCCGACGACATTTCGGAGCCTTTTCTAAATATTTTGACTGTTTTATGGAACATATAGGATATTACATTGCAATGCTTGTAGCACTCGTCGTGGGGGTGCTACTCATTAAAAAAGTGGCCAGCTGCCTCTTCCGTATTGTTGTCACCATCATTCTTTTGGGCATTTTTTGCTATGCCCTCCACTATCTCGGATACATATAATACGCCCAATCGAAATCGTCATGTTGTGAACGGGATCTCTTAGTATTCGGTTTTGTCTTCTTTTTCCTGCCACATCTTGAAGGCACGGATAGCCTCATCGCGCAGCAGAATCTCCGCCGGCTTTTTCCGTTCAAGGGGCTTTAGGTCTATTTCTTCATAGATAAAATCGTCGTCAAAGCCTATGGCAGCGGCATCTTTGCGGTCGTTGGCATAGTAGATTTTGTCCAGGTGTGCCCAATAGATGGCGCCCAGACACATGGGGCAGGGCTCGCATGAGGTGTAGATTTCACATCCGCTCAAGTCGAAGGTACCCAGTTGCTTGCATGCTTTTCTGATGGTCGATACTTCTGCATGTGCTGTCGGATCGCAGTCAATCGTTACATTGTTTGCCCCTTCGGCCACAATCTCACCATCGCGGGCAATCACGGCACCGAAAGGACCGCCGCCATTGCGTACGCTTTGTTCGCTGAGCATGATAGCTCTTCTCATCAGTTCTTCTTTTTTCATAGTACGTTTTCCTTTTATTTGAATAAACTTGTAGTCTTTTATCCAGCTTTACGCTCTCCCTTTTAGTTTTTCTTCATCGTATAGACGGTCGAACCACGTTCGCAAAGCTGCAGGGTTCTCTATGTAATTGCGTACCTGTTTTAGTTTCTCTGCATTGGGAGAGTTGGGAATCCACAGCTTAATATATCCATGATTTGAGTATTTTTCCTGCATGTGTTCCATGAATCGTTCCCATTGCTCTTCTTTGTCTTTCTCAGGATAGTGGCTCAAGCTAAATTGCAAGGTGCGCCGGAACACCGCCTCTGGGTCGAGGTCGCGGTCGGCCTCGGCCACGATCTTTCCGTAGATGCTGCGTGGTGCATGCGAAGCTGAGGCTCGGTGATCCTCCACCGCTTCTTTCATGATCCGGATTTGTTCAGGAGCGAACCAGCGACGTAGCCGTATGTCTGCTTGCAGGATTTTTCCGCTGGTCAGGTGGTGGACGGCGCGTGGCCCTTCTAACCCCAAGTCATGGTAAGCAGCAATAGCATAGGCCATGTTCTGGTCGGCTCCCATCTTACGGGCAATCTCCATCGACCGTTTCACCACACCGTTGACATGTGACAGATTGTGAGCCTTGTCAAAGGCAGTATAGCGGGGCAGGATCTGTGTCTCTACAAACTCCATGAGGTCGAGGCTTACGTTGTTTTCCATCATCTGATGCGGCATTGGTTCTTGTTGCAAATATACGCAAAGTATCCGGGATTCCCAAATGTTTCTTGAAAAAATACATTCCACATCTCTTGGTTCCCGTTACTGCGCCCGGCTATTCTCCCGTTGCAATCCAACATCCGGTGCCTATGATGACGGAAACCAATAGAAAGAAAAGAGTGCCAGGCTCACTTATTAGTAAGATAGAGAACTTGTGAAAATAAAAGTCTATATTTTTCTATCGTACAACAAAGCTGCATTGAGGACGACGAGCACGGAGCCGACGTTGTGAACCAATGCACCGGTGACGGGATTCAGCAGACCGAGGACGCTCAGGGTGATGGCAATAAAATTGATAATCATCGAGAGCGTGATGTTGAACTTGATGCTATAGACCACGGCATTCGACAGGCGTTTCAGGTAGGGCAGACGGCTGAGGTCGTCACCCATCAAGGCGATGTCGGCGGTTTCGATGGCGATGTCGCTACCCATGCTCCCCATAGCCACACTGACGGCGGCAGTCTTCAGGGCTGGAGCATCGTTCACGCCGTCACCCACCATACAGATAGTCTTGCCTTCTTGTTGCAGGTTGCTGATGGCCGAAACCTTGTCGGCAGGCAGCAATTCGGTGCAATACCGACTGATGTCAAGTTGACGGGTCATGTATTCGGCAGCATGGCGGTTGTCGCCCGTCAGTACAACGGTCTCAATGCCCATCTCCGTCAGTTCGCTCATCACACTCGGAGTCTCCGAGCGCAGCACGTCGGAGAGTGCGATCAGTCCGATGCATTGGTCGTCATAACCTACAAGCACCGACGCTTTCCCTTCTCCAGACAGCCTTCCCAATGATTGCTGCACATCGCTACTGAGGCTGATACCATTCTCTTTCAGATAGTCTCGCTTGCCGCAGGAAGCCCGTTTTCCAGCAACTGACGCACTGACTCCCTTGCCAGGAGTCATCGTGAAGTTTTTTGAATCTGGGAGCTCTTGAGTTTGTGAGCTGGCTGTCGGTCACATTCATTTCCACCATCATTCGGGCATCACTCTGCTGCCCGTGCCCTATCTGTAAAAAGTCGAAGTTACTCATAGCTTCCAAGCGTTTAGTTCAGCTACAACTAAAGAGAGGTCTCACTGGGCTTGCAGGCGACAATCGTAGGTCTATTGAGAAACAGCGGTTGCGGTTTGGTGAGCCTGGCGGACGCGGTTCTTATTCTCCCAAAGTGGAATGGAGAGACCAATCGTGACTCCCTGAATTTGTGATGGTCTGTTGTGTGACTGTGATATGGTTGTTGTGGTGGTCATGGTTGGACAAATCCGGAACATCGTCATCTATGACATTGACGATGGCAACGAATATCTTATTGTGATGATGATGGGGTACCACTGCATGTGCCAATATGAGAATATTGGCCAGTATGATAAGCAGTGCAGAAACCTGTTTTTTCATATCACAGAATCCGTTTTCGTTGCAAAGGTATATATTTTCTTTCAAAAGGGGATGCTTTTGGCTTTTATTTTATTGTTTAATGTTTTTGTAAGATTATTAAGAAATGCTTTTCCGGTGTCGTGAATGTGGCGTGTCGGCTGACATTTGTGGTCTGGTTGTTTTGTGTGTTTTCCATTTTTTCTTACCTTTGCGGTTGAATATGGAAGAAAGGACAATCAAACGGAACAGCCCGCGGGCTTGGTGGCTGGCTTCACGGCCGCAGACACTGGCTGGTGCTGCGGTGCCGGTGATGATGGGATTGGCGTTGGCGTGGCGACATCTGGCGATGACGGGCGGAGGCATGGATGTCGTTCCGGCTGTGCTGTGCGTATTGTTTGCATTCGTGATGCAGATTGATGCCAATTTTGTCAACGATTATTTTGACTGGCGCAAGGGTACGGACGATGAGCATCGTCTGGGGCCACGGCGTGCCTGTGCGCAGGGTTGGGTGTCGCCGGAAGCCATGTGCCGGGCGATGGTACTCACAACGCTGCTTGCTTGTTTGATAGGTCTTCCGCTGGTGTGCTATGGCGGTGTGTCGATGATCTGGATCGGTGTGGCATGTGTTGTGGCCAGTTTCCTTTATACCTTATTGCTTTCGTATGTCGGACTTGGAGACATCCTCGTGCTGGTATTCTTTGGCATCGTACCCGTTTGTGCAACGTTCTATCTTCAGGCGCACACTGTTACCAAGGAGGTCTTTCTGTCGTCTCTTGCATGCGGTATGGTCATTGACACGCTGCTTGTTGTGAATAACTATCGTGACCGCGACAATGACCGGAGGACGGGCAAACGCACGCTTGTCGTACTGATAGGGGAGCGTGCCACGGAGATTTTCTACTTTGCCCTGGGGCTCATGGCCTTTCACATGGGGCTGACATTCTTTTTCCAGCATCAATATTTCACATTCTTCCTGCCCACCATCTATCTTTCGCTTCATGCCCGTACTTATCGAAAGATGAAACGGATTAAGCGCGGAAAAGCACTTAACGGCATTCTGGCAGAGAACGCCCGAAACATGTTCTTCTATGGCTTGCTCTTTTCCTTGGGTGTTATCCTTGACCAACTGATACTGAGTTAAGTTTCTTTTCTTCCTGTTTCGAACCGCCTTTATACATTAGGAGCGTGGTAATATAGCCTGTATTATCTTGTAATATAGCCTATATTGAAAGGTAATACAGCCTATATTGTAGTGTAATAAAGCCTATATTATCTGGTTGCCGGAGGGTTTTACTTACGCATTTAGGTAAGGTGCTATGGGAAAAGGATGGTCTTTGGAAAGCAACGCTCATGCAATACGCCCGTTCGGAAGGAGGGTGTTGGCTCCTCTTTACCGAACGGGCGTGATGATAAAATGGTCCCTGACATGGGGAGGGCGTGTCAGTTGAAGAAGTTCCAACTCACTCCAAAGCGGAAGACGCGTTGGTTAAGCGGATAGTGGGGAGTGAAGAAATAATTGCCTCCGTCTCCGTAGTTTACATGACTCATCATGACATAGAAGCGAGTGTGCTTCAGGAAGAAATTCGCATAGACGTTCACGATGGGGTAGGCTCCAAGTTTCACACGGCTTTCGGGTGTTTCCTGAACGGTGAACTGGCCGAGGGCGGGGCTGTAGTCCGGTGCATAGTATTTCGTGAAGTAGCGAAGGTCGGCACCAAAGTCGCACTTCAAAACCTTGGCAATCTTGAATTTAATATAGAGATTGCTGTAGATGTTCAACGCCGGAACGGGCAGCACGTCTTGGTTGGAGGAGTTCTGATAGGTCAGTACATTTTCCCAGTTGAAGATTCCGAGCGTGAGGTCCTGGCGCAACTGCAAGGTCAGCAAGCTGATGGGGCTGCTTTCCTGTCGTACGCAGACAACGTTGTTCTGTCGTAGGTAGTTGTTCCCGTTTTCTACGAGGTTATAGGCTTGTCCGAAGTAGGTATAGTTTTTGATTTCATCAAAGCCTACACGGAGTTGTGTACGCGTCTTCTTGAGAGAGAACAGACCTTCCAGGCGGGTGTGGATGATGCTGCTCAGGTTATCATCGTCCCACCACAGATGGCGCGAGTGGTAGTGCTCGTAATAGAAGACGGGCTTGGTATTGTGAAAGAACCCACGTGCTGCCAACTGGATTGTGTCTCCCAGCAGCCGGAAATTCAGGTCGGCATTGGCATCGATGAGTATGTCTCCGGCATCGTCTCCAGCTACGCCGATTTCGCCTGTGACGTTGTAGTGGAGCAGGTTGCCTTCTGTCTTGCTCAGCTGTCCGCCCACATTGATGGCGTGCTCGCTGTATTTCGATAGCGAACCGTCTATTTCAGGCAGAGTGTAATGGCGTATGTCCGAGGAAACGAAAGCCTTCAGACCGGCCTTTGCCCATTTGTTGAATCCCTCAAGGAGGGCGATGGACAGTGTGTTCTTGAGTTCCCAATGGCGTGTCTTGTCGTAGATGGAGTCGCTGGTTTGGCGGTCTTCGGGATAGAAGTCGTTCAGATAGTATCCTTCAGGCGATTCGTGGGCCTCGAAAATTCTTCGGAAGTTGTCGAACTTGACCGTATGGATAAAGCTGGTGACGGGCACATACTCGTCTTTCATCCATTCTTCGGTTTCTTTTGCTTTTGCTTCTATGGCTAACAGACTGTCGGCCACTTCTTTGCTGTCAACCAAAATGCGTGTCGTATCGGTTTCTGTTACTGCTGTGGAAGGGGCTCCTTCTGCAATACGGGCATTCTCTGGACGGCCTTTTGAGGCTACTTCGCGGTCATACTCCTCTTCATCGAAGTCGTCACCATTGCGCCGTGCGCGCTCGCGTGCTTTGCGTTTGGCCTCGGCGGCTGCATTTTCTTGTTGCGATTTGATGGCAAACTTGCGGGCTTCAATCTCCTCTTCTGTCATGGGAACTTTTCGCCGGAAGCCGATGCTATATCGGTGGTTGAAGAAGATGTGCTGATTGTCGTTGCGGTTCCAGTTCTGCTGGAGCACGGTGGGAATCTCGTTTTCCGTGAAGCTTTCGTTAAATCGTTCTGGATGGGTGATGAAAGCATCGTTAGTGATTCCGCCGCTTTCGATGATTTTCTGATGGTTAGTAGACATCAGAAGGTGTGCTTGATAGCGGTCGCCCAAATAAGAACCGAAAAGTGTATAATCAAAGTGTGACGTACTTTGGTTGGCGTAGTAGCCACGACCATACAAGTAATCGAATTTCATGCCCAGGCCCAAGCGTTTCCCTGCATTGACGGCAAAGAAAGCCTTGAAATCGTCTTCACCATTGGTGCGGTCTCCGCATGAGTTGTAGGTCAGGTTGGTGATGGGCGAGAGCGTATTGGTAAAATGGAAGTTGCCTGGTTGGGTGAGGAAGAAGTCGTAGGGATCTGTGAAGATGAAGTTGCTGGCTTCAGCCCGGTCGATAAAGATACGGTTGATGCGTGGAGAACCGAGGTTGCCGAGCGTATTGTATTCGCCGCGCAGACCCGTTGTGAAGCCGTTGTTCATATACATGTGAGACAATGTGTCAGGGATGGCGGCTTGCCGGTCGCCAAAACGTTCGTCGACCGTCCACACTTTAAGTCCCTTGGGAATTTCTTTGTGCTGGCTTTGTATGCTGTCCGAGCGTCCGAAGTTGCGGTCGCGCTGATAGCCGTCAGCTGTATAAGGGGTGTCGCCAACCCGTTCATCGGTAATCTGAGCCGTTGCCGTGAGTGATACAGCGGCAAAAAGGCTTGCCAGCAGAATGCGATGTCGTATGTGTCTGTCCTTAATAGTCATCCTTTTATTTTTTCAATGCAACAATCTTAACGAACACTCGACGATTTTGAAGGCCATGGCTGCAAGAATAACGATTGTTCCCGTTGTCTGGCTGCCGAAAAAATAAATGGCAACTCCCACGAGGGCACCAACCATGAAGATGATGTTCAGCCATTGACGCAACGGCAGCAGGTGGTCTTTCTCATGTTCCGGCCGTTGGTGGTGGTGCCGTCCGTTTTCTGTGGGGGTATTTTTCGTTGTCGGTGTCATTTGTCAGAATGCTTTTTTTATGTTCTCAAAAATCTCGTTTTTGCGATCAATGGTTTTTCTGCGGAATTTTCCAGAGATGGGATAGAG
>CAMHEA010000038.1 GCA_946184025.1 uncultured Prevotella sp. | reverse complement strand
GGAAGAGGAGCAAAATATTCAAGAGTTCTGGGACGGATACATCACAACCGCCACCACAATGCTCGCCGCCGAAGCGAACTCCTATTATTTCGGAAAATCTTTGGGAGAATCCATCTTGGGAACATGTGACGAGGTGAATCTGCAAAAGAATATTCAGCTGAGTCCTTCCATCATACTGCAAGGGTTCAAAGACAAGATGGCGGGGCTGCCTCTGCTCATCCCTAAAGAAAAAACAGAAGAAGTAAAATTCATGTTTGGATACACCGAAGAAGATCCTGTCACAGACATAGAAGATCAAGAATAAAAGATGGAAGAAAAGCTTTTCTCAGGCTCCGATCCACTGGCTAAGGAACTACAATCTTTCCTTGTGCGACTGCATTACGAACCCGAATGTATCTCGCATCAGGTCAGCCACTATCTCGAACACCTCACGCATCTGCTTGAAGTGGCCGACGAAGAGGCCTTGCTCCACTACTTCGGCATTCTCGGCCACGAGCAATATTCGCTCGACGAGATTGCCGACGACAACCATCTATCTCCCGAACAGATGATGGAACACATCGACACCAGCCTTCACAAACTTGCCATCACACCCGAATGGCAGATGTTGAAGCAATTCATCAAACAGTAAACCGTATTCAATCATCGAAAAAATAAAAAAAATGAAGAAGATTCTGCTCTTGGGCTCAGGCGAACTGGGCAAGGAATTCGTGATTGCAGCCATGCGGGCAGGCCAGTATGTCATCGCGTGCGACCGGTACGACAATGCACCGGCTATGCAGGTGGCCGACGAACGTGAGGTGTTCAACATGCTGGACGGCAACGCCTTGGAAGCTGTAGTGCGCAAACATCATCCGGACATCATCGTCCCGGAAATCGAGGCCATCCGCACCGAACGGCTGTTTCAGTTTGAAGAAGAAGGAATCCAAGTCGTCCCAAGTGCGCGTGCGGTCAATTTCACGATGAACCGGCGTGCCATCCGCGACCTGGCCAGCCGTGAGTTGGGGCTTCGAACAGCCAAGTATTTCTATGCCAAGACCTTCGAGGAGTTCAAGCGTGCAGCCGATGAGATTGGCTTCCCATGCGTAGTGAAGCCGCTGATGTCGTCGAGTGGACACGGGCAGAGCTATGTCCACAACGATGAAGAACTGGAACGGGCTTTCCGCGAAGCCATGGAAGGCAGTCGCGGTGACGTGAAGGAAGTCATCATCGAGGAATTTATTGACTTCGACTCGGAGTTTACGCTGCTGACAGTGACGCAGAAAAACGGCCCCACCCTTTTCTGTCCGCCCATCGGGCATGTACAGAAAGGCGGAGACTATCGCGAGTCCTGGCAACCCTATCAAATCAGTGATGAGGCACTGAGGCAGGCACAGCACATGGCTGACCAAGTAACGAAGTCGCTGACGGGTGCCGGCATCTGGGGCGTGGAGTTCTTCCTGACCCGACAGGGGGAAGTCATCTTCTCAGAACTTAGTCCGCGCCCCCATGACACGGGCATGGTGACACTCGGCCATACCACCAATCTCAGTGAGTTTGAACTTCACTTCCGAGCCGTCATGGGTCTCCCCATTCCCGCCATCCATCTGGAACATGCCGGCGCATCGGCAGTTATCCTCTCATCGGTAGAGGCTGCGCAGCCAGTCGACCGCAGTCTGCTGCCCTACAACCTTGAAGAAGCACTGAAGGAAGACCGTACCCGTATCCGTATCTTCGGCAAGCCTGAGGCACACAAAGGTCGCCGCATGGGCGTAGTGCTTTGCTATGGCGAGCCGGATGACGACATCAATGCCCTGCGCGACAAGGCTAAACGACTGGCCAAGACCGTACTCGGCACAGAACCGTATATGTCCAAAGAGTAGCTTATTAAAGTCTCCTCTCACCAAACAAGCACCCAACAATGAAGAAAAAAGAAGGACGAATCATAGAGCTACCGAAAATCATCGACCCACGAGGCAACCTGACGGTGGCCGAACAACTTCGCAACATCCCTTATGATGTGGCACGCGTCTACTGGACATACGACATTCCGTCGGGAGAAGGGCGTGGCGGCCATGCCCACAAGCATTGTCAGGAGACCATCATTGCCGTTAGCGGCTCGTTCGACGTGACCCTCGACAACGGAACAGAGCGCAAGACATTCCACCTGAACCACCCTTGGGAAGGGCTCTATGTGGGGACCGGCATCTGGCGCACCCTCGACGACTTCTCAACAGGAGCCGTCTGTTTGGTATTAGCCTCCGACTGGTTTGATGAGGACGACTATATCCGCGACTACCAAGACTACCTCAACTATCTGAAAAATGTTTGAAATCAAGAGATACACCACTGCCTTGGAGCATGAATGGAATACATTCGTGGCCGAATCCAAAAACGGAACCTTTCTGTTTGACCGCCGCTACATGGACTATCATGCCGACCGGTTCGACGACTACTCCCTCCTCTTCTATCGGGGCGAGAACCTCTACGCCGTGCTTCCAGCCAACCGCAAAGGCGACACTTTGCAGTCACACATGGGTCTGACCTATGGCGGACTGGTGATGAGCCGCAAGACCACCGCCGCAGCGGTCGTTACGCTCTTTGAAGAACTGAATGCCTTCCTCCGTGCGAACGGCATCCGACAGGTACTGTACAAGTGTGTGCCATGGATCTACCATCAGTTGCCGGCCGAAGAAGATCTCTACGCCATCTTCCGGACATGCCACGCCCGTCTGGCAGCCCGCGACATCGGTTCCACGATCGTCCAACGCAACGCCATCCGATGGGAACGGGTGCGCCGCCGCGCCTTGAAACGTGCCCAGGAAGCTGGCATCACCGTAGAACGGAGCACCGACTACGCCGCATTCTGGCAGGTACTGAGCGACAACCTCGGTGCCAAATACGGCGTGAAGCCTGTCCATTCGCTCGAAGAAATCGACCTCCTGCGGTCGCGATTCCCCGAAAACATCATCCTCTATAATGCCGTGAAAGACGGAACGGTACTCGCCGGCATCGTCATCTACATCACCCCGCAGGTGGTCCATGCCCAGTACAGCTCTGCAACGCCCTTGGGCAAACAGCTCGGAGCCATCGACATCATCTACGACCGCATCATCAATCAGGACTACAAACACTATCCCTACTTCGACTTCGGCCGCTCCACGGAAGACCGCGGCCACTATCTCAACGAAGAACTCATCTTCCAGAAGGAAGGGTTCGGCGGACGCGGACTCTGTTGGGACTGGTACGAATGGGACATTGACGAATAATCAAGCACGACAAGCACCATGCCTATAGACTATCTGAGCCTCCAGCGCATCACGGCGATGCACGCTGACGAGATACAGCAAGCCGTCCGACAGGTCGTTGACTGCGGATGGTACCTGCAAGGGCAGCACATCCGCGACTTTGAAAAGCAATATGCCGACTATATCGGTACACGCTTCTGTGTGACCTGCGCCAACGGACTCGACGCACTGACCCTCATCCTGCGCGCCTATATAGAACAAGGCGTAATGAAGCAAGGCGACGAAGTCATCGTGCCGGCCAACACCTACATCGCCTCCATCCTTGCCATTAGCGAGAACGGACTCACGCCAGTGCTCGTGGAGCCCGACATCCGCACCCTGGAAATCGACGAGACACGCATTGAGCAGGCCATTACTCCCCGCACACGGGGGCTCATGCTTGTCCATCTCTATGGCCGTTGCGCCTACACCGAAACCATCGGAGCCCTCTGCCAACGCCACCAACTGAAACTCATCGAAGACAATGCGCAGGCACACGGATGCTCATTTCTGCCGTCAGACAGCCACGACCAACCGCGAAAGACAGGTTCGCTGGGACATGCAGCCGGCCATAGTTTCTATCCGGGCAAGAACCTCGGCGCACTGGGCGATGCCGGTTGCGTGACCACCGACGACGAATCACTGGCCCAACTGGTCCGCACACTGGCCAATTACGGCTCATCACGGAAATACGTCTTCCCCTATCGCGGCCGCAACAGCCGCATGGACGAGCTTCAGGCAGCCGTGCTGAGTGTCAAGCTCCGCTATCTCGATGCCGCCAACAGCCGTCGCAAGACCATTGCCGACCGTTACATGCAAGCAGTAAGCAACCCGTTGCTCACCCTTCCCACCCACGACGGATGCGACAACGTATGGCACATTTTCCCCGTTCTCACCCCGCAGCGCGACCGGCTGCAACAGTATCTGAAGGAGAACGGCATCGGAACGGTCATCCACTACCCCATCCCACCCCATCAGCAAGACTGCTATCGCGAATGGAGTCACCTATCGCTGCCCGTCACCGAACGCATACACAACGAAGAACTCAGCATTCCCTGCAACGAAGCCATGACCGATGAGGAAGTAACGACCATCATTGAACTTCTCAACGCATTCGAATGAATGTCCGAATGGACTGCTTTCGAGAAGTAATAAAGGCCATATTGCCAAGTAATACAGGCTATATTACAGCGCAATATAGGGTATATTGGTAAGTAATACAGCCCATTTTACTTCCGGAAACAGCAACAGTCAAACGGAAAAAGCACCGATGGCAGATTGGCATCGGTGCTTTTTTATGGAATGGTGTTTATTCTCCTGCCTTCACATAGTCTACAAAGGCATAGGCAAAGGCGTGTTTCTCGTCGGGTTGGTGGTCCTCCCGCTCCACCACCGTCCATCCGTCGTAAGGCGGAAAGAAGGCATCGGCCTCCGAAGGAGTATCGGCCACCTCCGTAAGACACAGGCGGTCGGCCAGCGGCAAAGCCTGCTCATAGACCGTAGCCCCCCCGATGATGTAGACCTCTTCCTCGTCTTGACAATGGTCCAGAGCCGCTTTCAGCGAGGGAAAGACCTCGCATCCGGGAAGTTCCTTCGTCGAACGCGAGAGCACGATATTCCTTCGATGAGGCAGTGCTCCCTTGGGCAACGACTCAAAGGTGCGCCTTCCCATAACGATGGTATGTCCCGTGGTGAGTGCCTTGAAGCGTTTCAGGTCGTTGGGCAACCAATACAGCAATTTGTTCTTATAGCCGATGGCACGGTTCTCGGCCACGGCAGCAATAATGTTTATCATTTCCCGTCCTTTCCTTTTGTTTCTACACGCTCACTTCTGCCTTGATGTGCGGCCATGGCTCATAGTTCTCCAGCATGAAATCTTCGTATTCAAAGCTGAACAAATCCTTGACATCCGGATTCAACCGCATCGTTGGCAGCGGACGCGGCTCACGGGTGAGTTGCAGCCGAGCCTGTTCCAGATGATTGAGATACAAGTGTGTGTCGCCGGTAGTGTGTATAAAGTCGCCAGCCTTGAGTCCCGTCGCCTGCGCCATCATCATCAACAGCAGGGCGTAGGAGGCGATATTGAACGGCACCCCGAGGAAGGTATCGGCCGAACGCTGATAGAGTTGCAGCGAAAGGCGGCCGTCGGCGACATAGAATTGGAAGAGGGAGTGGCACGGCGGAAGTGCCATTTTCTCCACTTCAGCCACGTTCCATGCGGAAACAATCATACGCCGGGAGTCGGGATGATGCTTGATGAGGTCGATTACGTTCTGAATCTGGTCGATGGTCCCGCCGTTGTAGTCGGGCCACGAACGCCACTGGTGACCATAGACGGGACCGAGTTCTCCGTTCTCGTCAGCCCACTCGTCCCAGATACTCACCCCATGTTCCTTGAGATATTTGATATTGGTGTCGCCACGGAGAAACCACAGCAGTTCGTAGATGATACTTTTCAGGTGCAGTTTCTTCGTGGTGAGCAACGGAAAGCCTTCGTCCAATCGGAAACGCATCTGATGGCCGAACACGCTTTTGGTGCCCGTTCCCGTACGGTCAGTCTTCTCTGTGCCCTCCGTCAGGATGCGGTCGAGCAGTTGCAGGTATTGTTTCATTGTCTATGTTTTTATGATTTTATTTTCTATAATTCCCTTTCCACGATGGCAGCGGGTTCCGGCACATGGGTGCTCTTGATGCGCCACTCCTTCGGATAAAGGTTATTGGCGCGGTTGCCGACGTTCTTGGCCAACCCCAATACAGCTCCTTGAAAGCACATCCGGACCATGCCGCGCGGCACGTCGGGCGGAAGCGTCACAGCCTCACGGCGCAGATAGGCCACCGCCTGTGCGGCATTGAGTTCCACACAAGGAGCCTCAGCCGCTTCATGCAGTGCTGTCAGATGATCCATGGACAGCCGATGAAGCCGTTTTTCCACTGCCTGTATCAGCTCCCTGCGTGTTTTCGCCGTTGAGCGGACTTCGTCGCCATGTTTCCGTAGGACAGCCATGAACAAACCTTCCCCCCTTGTATAGCCGGGGATGAAACGACAGACGGGTAGCGGGCAATCTTCCAGCAGCGAACCGGTAATGTTCCAGTCTTGCTCAACGGGTATCACCACGCCTTCAGCTCCCAGTTGACGGGCTATCCACTGCACGTTCTCCTCATTTTCCTTTGTATTGAACGTACAGGTGGCATAGACCAGATAGCCACCAGGACGCAGACACGGCCATATGTCGGCCACAATGTCGCGCTGCAAACGCCAGCAGCGGTCCACATGCTCCTCGCTCCACTCGCCGACAGCACCGGAATCCTTGCGGAACATGCCTTCGCCGGAGCATGGAACATCGGCCATGATGAGGTCGAACGACAACCGCGCCTTGGCAAAATCACGGGCGTAGTTGCTGGTAACAGCCACAGAAAATCCCCTGTCGGCCGTTCCTTCCCACTCTCCTGAGAAGGACAGCCACTTCTGCAAGTTCTCGCAGAGCACCGAGGCACGGTTGCGCATGGGCTCATTGGCCACCAAGACACTTCCTGCGGGCAGAGCCTGTAGGGCGCAAGTGGTCTTGCCACCAGGGGCCGCACAAAGGTCGAGCATGGCAAGCGGCTCGTTGCCAAGCCGTCCGACCAGCTGTCGCAAGACATGTGAGGCAAACATGGACGAGGCTTCCTGTACATAGTAGGCTCCGGCGTGCAGCATCGGATCGAACGTGAAGGAAGGGCGGCCTTTCAGGTAGACACCGTCGGGACACCATTCCACGGCACCGCCGTTCCAAACATCGGCCACACGCACAGGTTCCGTCCATCGATTGAGTCGGATACTGACGGACGGTGCTTCGTCGAGAGCCTCACTGAAACGCTGATAGCGTTCCGTTCCCATCATTTTCTTCGTATATGTTTCAAATGCTTCGGGTAGTTTCATGCTGTATTCCTCCTTGATGCGTTGTCTGCGCCGGTTGTGCTCATCCTGTAAAGATCATGCAAAAATCTGACTAAGGACACAAAACGGGTGGGAAATGCTATGGTTGCGGAGCCGCTGAAGCCTCAAACAAGCTGAGACCGGCAGTCTCCGGCGATTCTGCAACAGGTTCTACGGAGCGCGTCCGGAGCTTTTCTACCATGATGCGGGCAGCATTGTCGGGGGCAATGTCGGTTCCCAGAATGCACTTCACCTGCGCGTAGCCTTGCAGCATGGTTTCCCGTGCAGGCTGTCCGGGCAGGATGCGATGGAGCTCATTGGCTATGTTGTAGACCGTAAAACGGTCGGCCAACAGTTCGGGAACGACTTCCCGATCGGCCACGAGATTGACCAAGGAGATGTATTTCACCTTGATGACATGGTTGAACCCAAAGCGATAGAGCTTGGGAAGGGGTGTCTCGTAGCACACGACTTGCGGAACGTTGAACAAAGCCGTTTCCAAAGTAGCCGTACCACTGGTTACCAAGGCTGCCGTAGCATGGGAAAGGATCTCATAGGTCTTGTTCCTGACAAGACGCACGGGGGTGTCTTGAATGAACGGTGCATAATAGTCGTCATCGATGGAAGGCGCACCGGCCAGCACCAACTGATAGTCTTCAAACCTGCGTGCTGCCTCGATCATGCCCGGCAGATTGTCCTTGATTTCCTGTCGGCGACTTCCTGCCAGCAGGGCAATGATGGGTTTGGTAGAGAGCTGATGCGCTGTCGTAAACGAAGTGAAGCTACCATGGTAGGTAGCTTGGAACTGGGCCACTTCCTCCGCCGTAGGATTTCCGACGTAATGAATCGGATAACGATGCTTCTTCTCATAGAAATCCTTCTCGAAAGGCAGGATGGAGAACATTTCGTCAATGTCCCGCTTGATACTTCTGATACGCCATTCCTTCCACGCCCAGATCTTAGGCGAGATATAATAGTAAGCCGCTCCCTTCCAAGGTGTAAGGTGCTTAGCCTCCAGCTTGGCCATGGACGTGTTACGACGTTTGTGCAGGAACTTCGCAATATTCAGGTTGAAGCCTGGATAGTCAACGAAGATGACCACGTCGGGCTGCCATTTGAGGATGTCTTCCTTGCATACTTTCATGTTGCGGAAGATAGTGGGCAGGTGCATGAGAACGGGAATGAATCCCATATAGGCCAATTCCTTGTAATGGCGTACACGCGCCCCACCTACGGCCGACATCTTGTCGCCGCCGAAAAATCGGAAGTAGGCATCGCCGTCATAGCGGCGCAAGGACTGCATGAGTCGCGACGCATGCAGGTCGCCACTGGCTTCACCGACAATCAGATAGTATTTCATAGGCTGTTCTCCTCCCAGTTTTTCATTCGCCGGAGCATGTCATAAGACGTGACATCCATTTGCACGGGTGTGACGGCAATATATCCGTGATTGAGTGCCCATCGGTCGTTGTCCGTGGCCTCAGGCTCGTCATCGCGGTATTCGCCCACCATCCAGTAATAGGTGCCCCCACGGGGATGACGGCACACCTTCACCTCATTGATCCAACTTCCGAAGCCCATGCGACAGACTCGCAAGCCTTCGAATTGCTCCCTCTTCGGGAAATTGACATTCAGACAGATGCCCTTGGGCAAGCCTTCGTCGAGCACGCGCCGGACGATGGAACGGATAGGGGTGCGCAAGTTTGACAGGTCGGCCTCGGGATTATAGTCGCAGGTGGAGAAAGCAATGGAAGGAATATACTTCATACATCCTTCCATGGCCACGCCCATCGTGCCACTATAGTGGTTGTTGACGGTGCTGTTGTCGCCATGGTTGATGCCGCCAAGGATGAGATCCGGCATGCGTTGGGGCGTGAGCTGGCTGAGTGCCATCTTTACACAGTCTACCGGTGTGCCGCTGCACGACCACACTTCGGCTCCAAAAATGTCGTCGCGGCGGTGCATATAGAGCGGCGGTACGGCTGAAAAGGCCCGTGAATAGCCAGAACGACCTCCCTCTGGTGCACAGACAAGGATGTCGGCCATGTCGGAAAGGAAGTCAACCAAGTAGCGAATGCCCCTGCTCTGATAGCCGTCATCATTAGAAATCAATATCAATGGCTTGCGCATAATCAATAAAATTTGCTGCAAAAGTACGAAAAATAGTTTAAATGAATGCTATCTGAAATAAATTTCGTACTTTTGCAACCTATATATACATGTAGGAAAGGAACTCCTTCCGGCATTCTTCTACTGCCGACAGGGATTCTGGAAACAACGAAAAGTATTCAAGACAAATGGGAAAAATCATCGCATTAGCAAATCAGAAAGGTGGCGTAGGAAAGACAACGACGAGCATTAACCTCGCCGCATCGCTGGCTACACTGGAGAAAACCGTACTCGTGGTGGATGCAGACCCACAGGCCAACGCATCAAGTGGCCTCGGCGTAGACATCAAGGAGGTGGACTGCTCACTGTATGAGTGCATTATAGACCACGCCGACGTACGCGATGCCATCTATACAACCGATATTGAAGGTCTCGACATCATACCGAGCCATATTGATCTGGTAGGAGCCGAGATCGAAATGCTGAACCTCGATAACCGTGAGAAGGTGGTCAGCAAACTGCTGGATCCTATCCGCGACGACTATGACTATATACTCATTGACTGTTCGCCATCGCTCGGACTCATCACCGTCAATGCACTCACTGCCGCCGATTCTGTCATCATTCCTGTCCAATGCGAGTATTTCGCCTTGGAAGGTATCAGCAAGCTGCTGAACACCATCAAAATCATCAAGAGCAAGCTGAACCCGAAGCTTGAGATTGAGGGTTTCCTCCTGACGATGTACGACTCTCGCCTGCGTCTGGCCAACCAAATATACGACGAAGTGAAACGCCACTTCCAGGAACTGGTGTTCAAGACCGTGATACAACGTAACGTGAAACTCAGCGAGAGCCCCAGCCATGGTCTGCCCGTCATCCTGTATGATGCCGATTCTACCGGTGCAAAGAACCATCTGGCCTTGGCTAAGGAGATCATTAACAGAGAAAAGAAGAGTAAAGAGTAAGGAAGAGAGACATGGCCGTAAGAAAAAAATACAACAGCAGTGGCAAATCCGCCGCATTAGGACGCGGACTGGATGCACTGATATCCACCAATGACGTGAGCACACAGGGAAGTTCGACAATCAATGAAGTTCCCATCGACAAGATTGAAGCCAATCCCAACCAGCCTCGGCGCGAATTTGACCAGGCTGCATTGGAGGAACTGGCCAACAGCATCCAGCAACTGGGCATCGTCCAACCCATCACCCTGCGGCAGATGGAGGACGGGAAATTCCAGATTATTGCCGGAGAACGCCGCTGGAGAGCTTCCCAACTGGCTGGACTGGCCGCCATCCCTGCTTACATCCGCACCATCAAGGACGAGAATGTCATGGAAATGGCACTCGTCGAGAACATCCAGCGCGAGGACCTGAACGCCATTGAGATTGCCCTGGCCTACGAGCATCTGCTGGAAAAAAGCGGAATGACACAGGAAAAAGTCAGCGAACGCGTGGGAAAAAGCCGTGCAGCCATTGCCAACTACCTCCGCCTGCTGAAACTGCCGGCTCAAGTGCAGATGGCACTTCAAAAGAAAGAAATCGATATGGGCCACGCCCGTGCCCTGCTGTCGCTCAACAGCCCGTCATTGCAACTGAAACTGTTCAAGGAAATACACAAGAACGGCTACTCTGTAAGGAAAGTTGAAGAGATGTGCCACCAGTTGAACAGCGGTGAAGACATACAGACCGCCAAGCGGAAAATCGCTGCCAAGACGCGCCTCCCGGAAGAATTCAACATGCTGAAGAGCCGACTGGCCAAGTTCTTCGACACGAAAGTACAGATGAGCTACAACGAAAAGGGAAAAGGAAAAATCAGCATTCCCTTCTCCTCCGAGGAGGAACTGGAACACATTATGAACGTTTTCGACAAACTGAAATAAAAAGATTCAAACGTGAAAGAAGGTTTCTCCGATATGCTTCGACGCGGATGGATAGCTGCATACATGCTGGCAGGATGTCTCTGCACACTCCACGGACAAACCGTGGAAGAACCGTATGCAGGCATTCCGGACGACTCTCTGTTTACGGCACCGCCACTGGTGATGCCCAAGGAAGACAGCCTGGCCGTCGTCATGATGACAGACAGTATAAGGACGAAGGCAAAGCGTGACTGGAACACATGGCGTCCCAACCCCAAACGGGCTTTGTGGCTGGCTGTCGTACTCCCCGGTGCCGGACAAATCTACAACCGGAAATATTGGAAACTCCCCATCTTCTATGGCGGAATGCTTGGCTGCGTCTACGCCATCACCTGGAACAACCAGATGTATCACGACTACTCGCAAGCCTATCTGGACATCATGGACGACGATCCGAACACCCAAAGCTACAACACTTTCCTGCACTTAGGCACCACCGTGACGGAATCCAGCAAGGCACGATACCAAGAGCTGTTCCGGAAACGCAAGGACAGATTCCGCAGATACCGCGACTTGAGCTGCTTCATCCTCGTTGGGGTCTATGCCTTGTCTGTGATCGATGCCTATGTCGATGCCTCCCTGTCAGAATTTGACATCTCCGACGACTTGAGCCTGCGTGTCACCCCTGCCGTCTTCGGCGACCAGACACATCCCAGGTCCTTGAAACCGGCAGGAATAGGACTGGGATGCAGCCTGACTTTCTGATATAAGAAAAACAAGACAACCTTACATTTTTATGATAGAATTGAAAATAAGAAGTTTTTTACTGACCGTAACAATCGCAGCGACCTGTACAGGAAACCTGCATGCACAGACAGAAGAATATGAAATCGTCACCGACGAACAAGGCCGGCGCGAAGAAATCGCCGTGCCCGAGTCGTTTTCCGTTAACGTAGACGAAATGCTTGACATGTACCACGCCAAGAACTACATTACCGAAGACGGAAGATGCAACATGGCTGACGTGGACGTATATGCCGACCGGGCAACCATCATCGACCGACTGAAGCATCTCCCCACCGTCATGGAGATGCCTTACAACGAAGTCGTACGCAAATTCATCGACCGCTACACCCAACGGGCACGCCGGCAGGTAAGTCTCATGCTCGGTATTTCCAACTTCTACACGCCCATTTTCGAACAGGCATTGGAAACCTATGGCCTGCCGCTGGAACTGAAATATCTCCCTGTAATTGAATCCGGACTGAATCCCAATGCCGTTTCCCGTGTCGGAGCTACCGGACTGTGGCAGTTCATGCTCGAAACGGGCAAACGCTATGGGCTGACCGTCAACTCCTTGGTAGACGAACGGCGTGATCCGCTGAAAGCCTCCTACGCTGCTGCCCACTACCTGAGCGACCTCTATCGCATCTTCGGTGACTGGAATCTGGTCATTGCGGCCTACAACTGCGGCCCAGAGCGCATCAACAAAGCCATTCATCGTGCCGGAGGAGAGACCGACTATTGGAAAATCTACCCCTACCTGCCCAAGGAGACACGCGGCTATGTGCCCTCATTCATTGCCGCCAACTATATTATGAACTACTACTGCGAGCACAACATCTGCCCAATGGAGACCAACCTGCCAGCCAGTTCCGACACCATCAACGTGCGGCAAGACGTGCACTTTGAGCAGATTGCCAGTGTGCTGGACATCGACCTCGACCAGTTGCAGGAGCTGAATCCCCAATATCGGCGGAGCATTGTCAACGGAACGAGTGGCGACGGTGCCTTGCGCTTGCCTGCAACCTACATCGGAAAGTTCATCGACTACGAGGACTCCATCTACAACTACAACACCAGCAGGATGATTGCCAAGCGTACGGAGGTTGAAGTAGACGAAAACACGGTGTCCGAACCCCGTCCGCGCCACGAGTCACGGAGCACCGCTTCCAATGCCTACTCGCGTTCCGGCAGCCGCAACCAGCAACCGCCCACCAACTGGCACAGCAAGCACAGCAAAGAGAAACAATCGGGCAAGAATAGCAAGAAAGCACAGAAAGAGACTGCCGACAAGCACAGCAAGCACTCCAGAAAGAAAGCATCATCGCCCAGCAGTGTCAAGATTGAGAAAGGACAGACGCTGACTGAAATTGCCAAAAAGCACAATACGACGGTCGACAAGCTGAAGAAACTGAACAAACTGTCGGGAAGCAACATCCGTGCCGGCAAGCAAATCAAAGTGAAGTAAGCAACAACCGAGGAGCAACAGCATCCCAAACAAGACAATAGGAGGACAAGACCATGGCAAACGACAAGATCGCCAACGAGACAAAAGCAGCTGAAATGACACTCGAAGAACAGGAAGCCTACTGGGAAAAGAAAGTTGATGAAGCCTTCCAGCACCTTGTCGACACCTATCTGGCATCGCGCCACCGCAAGAAAGTAGACATCATTACCAAGGCATTCAACTTCGCCCGACAAGCTCACAAAGGCGTACGCCGCCTGTCGGGAGAGCCCTACATCATGCACCCCATAGCCGTAGCACAGATTGCCTGCGAAGAAATCGGCCTTGGTTCCACCAGCATCTGCTCGGCACTTCTGCACGATGTGGTAGAAGACACCGACTATACCACGGAGGACATCACCAACATCTTCGGTGCAAAGATTGCACAAATCGTTGACGGACTTACCAAGATCAGTGGCGGAATCTTCGGCGACAAAGCATCGGCACAGGCTGAGAACTTCAAGAAACTGCTGCTCACCATGAGCGACGACATCCGCGTCATCCTCATCAAGATCTGCGACCGACTCCACAACATGCGTACCTTGCAGTCGCAACCGGCCAACAAGCAATATAAGATCGCTGGCGAGACACTCTATATCTATGCTCCCCTGGCCCACCGATTGGGTCTCAACAAAATCAAGACCGAACTGGAAGACCTCAGTTTCCGCTACGAACATCCCGACACCTATAAAGCCATACAACGGAAACTGGCCACTACGCAGGCCTCACGCGAACAGTTGTTCAAGGATTTCACCGATCCCATCCGCGAACAGTTGGACAAGATGGGCATGAAATATGAAATCAAGGCGCGCATCAAAAGCCCCTACTCCATCTGGAACAAGATGCAGAACAAGCATGTGACGTTCGACGAAATCTACGACATCCTTGCCGTACGCATCATCTACACTCCCGAGACTCCCGAAATGGAGATACCCGATTGCTTCAAAATCTACATTGCCGCCAAGAAACTCTACAAGCTGCATCCAGACCGTACCCGCGACTGGACCGACAACCCCAAAGCCAACGGCTATCAGGCCCTCCATATCACCCTCATGTCCAAGCAAGGGCAATGGATAGAAGTGCAGATACGCTCCAAGCGCATGGACGAGATTGCCGAGCAGGGATTTGCCGCCCACTGGAAATACAAGGACGAGAGCGAATTTGTCGAGGATGACAACGAACTCAACGAATGGTTGCGCACCATCAAGGAAATCCTTGACGACCCACAGCCCGATGCCATGGACTTCCTCGATTCCATCAAGCTCAACCTCTTCGCCTCAGAAATCTTCGTCTTCACCCCCAAAGGCGACATCAAGACCATGCCGGCAGGATGCACGGCCCTTGACTTTGCCTTCCATATACACACCTTCCTCGGCAGCCACTGCATCGGTGCCAAGGTAAACCACAAACTCGTACCACTCAGCCATCGTCTGCAGAGCGGCGACCAAGTAGAAATCCTCACCTCCAAGTCCCAGCATGTACAAGAAGAATGGATTAACTTCGTTACCACCGCAAAGGCAAAGGGAAAGATACAAGCCATCCTGCGGCGCGACAGCCGCGAGGTGCGCAAGCAAGGCGAAGAAATTCTGAACAAATGGCTACAAGGAAACGGACTGGAACCAACCACGTCCATACTCGACAAGCTATGCGAATTCCATGAGTTTAAGAAGCACGACAACTTCTTCTACGCCTTAGGCATGAAGACGGTCATCCTCGGCGAGAAGGACCTTGACGAACTTCACGGAAAGAGCAAGCACCAGTCAGCAGGCTGGCGCAAGTTCGTACCCTTCCTCAACTCCGACAAGAAGAAGGAAACAGGGCTGCAGCAGGAAGACAACTACTATGTGGTGAAGAAGGACTTCAACAAGAAAAAGCCCGTCTACATCACCGAAAGCAACATCAAGCAATACATCTTCCCGCAATGCTGCCACCCCATTCCCGGCGACGACGCACTGGGCTATATCGACAACAAGAACCACATTGAAATCCACAAGCGGGCCTGCCCTGTAGCCTCCAAGCTGAAAGCTAGCTTCGGCAACCGCATCCTTGATGCCAAGTGGGACATGCACCGCCAGCTCTTCTTCGATGCCACCGTGCGCATCCGGGGCATCGACCGCAAGGGAATGCTCCTCGACGTGAGCGAAGTGCTCACCCAACAATTAGGCATCAACATCCGCAAGATCACCATCTCCACCGACAATGGCATCTTTGACGGCTCCGTGGCCATCCGGGTGCACGACCGTGACGACGTGAAAGTCATCATGGACAGCCTCAAACACATCACCGACTTGCAGGAAGTGTCGCAGATTATCTGACTCCGCATGCGCCATAGCGCATAAAGGAAACAGGCATTGATACCTTATTTATATATACGCGCGCGAGGAAGCCAAACCTGCACGATCAGGAAGAAACCGGCATTCCACCCATGAAAAGCCCCACCAGTCATCCTGCAGAGGTATAAAGAAAGGAGGCGGAACCTTGTTCCGCCCCCCGAAAAATATCTTCCGCACTTGTTTCCTGCCCTTCTATACCAATCCGCGCAGGTGTTTCTTTACCTCCTTAAGCTCATCGCGCACAGCCGTCAAGGTTTCAATGACCTCCGCACTGCGGTCGGCTCCGTTCCGGTTGGTATTGATCAGCTTCCGGGCTGCCGAAAGTCGGAAGCCGCGCACCTTCACCAAGTTGTAGATTACTTTAATCTGCTCAATGTCTTTCTCCGTGTATTGTCTGACCTTGTTGGCCGAAGTCTTCGGCTTGAGATGCGGAAACTCCGTCTCCCAGTAGCGTAGGAGACTCTCGTTGACACCCAGCATCTGGGCCACTTCCTTGATGGAATAATACAACTTGCGCGGTTTGTCGGGGTTCAGTGCCATCTTTCTTCTTTTTACAATCAACCATTCAACGGGTATCTCTGCTAAAAATACCGATTATTTCTGCAAAGGTATAAAATATTTATGAATAAATTCGTATCTTTGCAGATGTTTTTTGAACGGCAGGAAATTATTCCTTGGCGTTCTGGGTGGGCGACAGACCGTAAATACACAAAAGTAAGATATATGTTGACAGCAAAGGAAATTCGCGACTCCTACAAGAAGTTCTTCGAGTCGAAAGGCCACACCATCGTGCCGTCGGCACCGATGGTCATCAAAGACGACCCTACGTTGATGTTCACCAACGCAGGCATGAACCAGTGGAAAGACATCATTCTGGGCACCAAGCAGCCGGAACCGCGCCGCCGTGCCGACACACAGAAATGTCTGCGCGTGAGCGGAAAGCACAACGACCTGGAAGAAGTAGGTCACGATACTTACCATCAC
>CAMHEA010000037.1 GCA_946184025.1 uncultured Prevotella sp. | reverse complement strand
TGTGTATTGCCGGAGTCTTCGGTGGAAAGGGAAGTGGCACCTATGAGTCTACGAAGGATGTGGTGCTGGAAAGTGCCTATTTCCATCCTACATGGATTCGTAAGTCGGCGCGCCGTCACGGATTGTCTACAGATGCCAGCTTCCGTTTTGAGCGCGGCATTGATCCTAATGGAACCATCTATGCTTTGAAGCAGGCCGCCATCTTGTGTAAGCAACTGGCAGGCGGAAAGGTGAGCATGGAGATTCGTGATGAATATCCCAATAAGGTTGAAAATGCACGCGTCTCCCTGAAATATGCCTATGTTGACAGCCTCATTGGAAAGAAAATCGGAAACGAAACCATTAAGAGCATCGTTTCTTCGTTGGAGATGCAGATCCTTTCGGAAGATGCCGAAGGGTTGGAACTTGAAGTACCGGCCTATAGGGTGGATGTACAGCGTCCTTGTGATGTGGTGGAAGACATTCTGCGCATCTACGGTTACAACAACGTGGAGATACCTACGCAACTGAAATCATCGTTGGTCCTTCCCGGAGATGAGGATCGTAAGCGGAAACTGGAAAATATTGTAGGTGAACAACTTGTCGGTTGTGGGTTCAATGAGATTTTGAACAATTCGTTGAGCAAGCTTTCCTACTATGATAATCAGCAGGAAAGCTATCCGTTGGCAACTACAGTTAAGGTGATGAATCCGTTGTCTGCCGACTTGGGGGTAATGCGCCAGACGCTGCTATTCGGCGGTTTGGAGAGCATTGTACGCAATGCCAACCGCAAAAATCCCAATTTGCGTTTCTTTGAATTTGGAAACTGCTATCATTTTGATGCCGCCCGCGATGCAGAGGAAAACGAAAAGCTGGCTAACGGAGAAGACGGCAACCCGATTAAAGCCTATGCGCAGGAATATCACTTAGGCTTGTGGATTACAGGTAAGCGTGTGGAAGGTTCATGGGCACATGCAGACGAGGACTCAACGTTCTACGAACTGAAGGCGTATGTACAGAACGTACTTCAGCGTATTGGTGTTCCAAAGGGCATGCTGGTACTTTCTAAGAGCGACAATACGATTTTCGACAAAGGACTTGTATTGAAGAACCGTGGCGGAAAGGTTTTTGCAGAACTTGGAATTGTGAGCCGGAAACTCCAAAAACAGTTCGACATAGAACGTCCGGTATTCTTTGCCGACCTGAATTGGGATGCCTTGATGAAGGCTACCAAGAAGTCGAGCGTCCTGTTTACGGAAATCTCGAAGTTCCCCAGCGTCAGCCGCGACTTGGCCTTGCTCATTGACAAGTCCGTAGAGTTTGAACAGATAGAGCAGATTGCCCGTCAGACGGAAAAGAAACTGCTCAAGAGCGTTGAACTCTTTGATGTCTACGAGGGAAAGAACCTTCCGGAAGGCAAGAAAAGCTATGCTGTCAACTTCATTCTGCAGGACGAACAAAAGACGCTTAACGATAAACAGATTGACGGCATCATGCAAAAGCTCATTGCAAACTTGAAGAAACAGCTGAATGCGGAACTTCGGTAGCAGTATGGCTTGTTAGCGTAGAAAGAATAGAATAAGAACAAAAACATCAAAAAAAATAAAATCTAATGGGAAGAGCATTTGAATATCGCAAGGCTGCAAAGCTGAAAAGATGGGGCCACATGGCCAAGACGTTTACTAAAATTGGCAAACAAATCGCCATTGCAGTAAAGGCTGGAGGCCCAGAACCGGACATGAATCCGGCACTTCGTGCTATTATTGCCAATGCAAAGCGCGAGAACATGCCGAAGGACAACATTGAACGAGCCATCAAAAATGCGATGGGCAAGGATCAGAGTGACTACAAAGAAGTAACTTACGAAGGATATGGACCTCACGGAATTGCCATCTTTGTTGATACGCTGACCGACAATACAACCCGTACGGTGGGTGATGTGCGCTCAGTCTTTAACAAGTTCAATGGCAACTTGGGTACACAGGGTTCTCTGTCGTTCCTTTTTGACCATAAAGCTGTCTTCACTTTCAAGAAGAAGGACGGATTAGATATGGATGAACTCATTCTTGACTTGATTGACTATGGGGTAGAAGACGAGTTCGACGAGGACGAGGAAACAGGTGAAATCACCATCTATGCCGAGCCGACGAGCTTCGGTGAACTTCAGAAACACTTGGAGAGCGAGGGCTTTGAGGTTACTGGTGCTGAGTTTACGCGCATCCCCAATGATCTCAAGGAGGTTGATGAGGAGCAGCGGGCTACTATAGACAAAATGGTAGAGAAGCTCGAAGACTTCGACGACGTACAGACGGTGTATACCAACATGAAACCAGAATGAGCCGACGCATTACATATCAGACTCACGGAACCTGCTCGAAGCTAATAGAAGTTGAGATTGGTGACGACGGAACCGTACAGGATGTGGCGTTTGTCGGAGGCTGTCATGGCAACTTGCAGGGTATTAGTGCACTGATAAAAGGAATGAAAGCAGAAGAGGTGATAAGCCGCGTGGAGGGTATCCGCTGCGGAAATAAGCTTACCAGCTGCCCGGATCAGTTGGCATGTGCCTTAAAGACTGCACTTCAAGAATGACAGTCTGGTTTTAAAACAAGACAGAGGAAAGGCTGAACGATTGCAGTTCAGCCTTTTTTCATATAATGCTTGTTTTAATTTAATGGTGGTTCTGAAGTAAGTTTTCCAGCTTTTTCCAAGGCGTTCCAGATGGAAAAGCGCGCTTCTGGATTGATTCTCTCCATCTGTTGAAACAGCTGTGCAGCCTCTGTGCGGCTTGTTCTACGCTCATTAGGACACCGTTTCAGTTGTTTCTTGTAGCCTTTCAGCGCCGCAAAGTCTATAATGTCACACTCCTGTTCCAAGCATAGCGGGCGGATGATGGTCAGTGGCATCTTTTCCATTTGGAGTTTGACGGGCATTGTGGCAAATTGCCCTTCAAAGCAGAGGTTCATCAGTGTGGTGTGGATAATATCGTCTTGATGGTGACCCAGTGCAATCTTGTTGCATCCGAGCTGTTGTGCCATGTTGAAAAGCTGTTTCCGACGTGCCCAGGAGCACAGAAAACAGGCTGGTTTCTCTTTTCCCGGCGCGGATTTTTCGTCGAAACGCGTGCTGACAATGTGAAGGGGAATGTCCAGCTGGTTGCAGAAAGACTGCAAATAGCTCGCGTCTGTTTCGTATTCGATGTTCTCCATTCTCACATGCAAGGCTTCCACCTTGAATGAAGGACGATGGATTTTGGAGCGGCGGGCCAGAAGTTCCAGCAGACACAAGGAGTCTTTGCCGCCAGACAAGCCTACAAGGATTCTGTCGCCGTCATCGATGAGTCCGTATTGCACAAGTGCTTTCTGGAATCTTTGCTTGATACGTTGTTCTGTTTTCGTCATTACTGCTGCAAAGATACTATTAAGTGAGCGAAAAGCCAAATCTCCTTGATTTTTTCATCAGAGAAAGATGCAATGTGGCTATTAAAGAAAAAAGCGTTGTCTGAAAGTCAGAGAATGATGAAGCTTTCTGCGTCTGATAGTCGTAGACGTGTCGGAGATGTCCTTTCGGCACGTTTTTTGTTGTTTCATTATTGGAAAAAATAAGGAAAACTAAATAAGAAAAGGAGGATAGATATATGGCATTTATCGACTATTACAAGATTCTTGGCGTGCCCAAGGATATTCCGCAGAAGGATGTGAGGGCTGCATATAAGAAACGGGCAAAGCAGTTTCATCCCGATTTGCATCCTGACGACCCGAAGGCTAAGGCGAAGTTTCAGGCACTGAACGAGGCTTACGATGTCATCAATGACCCGGAGAAGCGCAAGAAGTATGACCAATATGGTGAAAACTGGAAACAGGCAGAAGCCTTTGGAGGCTCAGGAAACGGCTTTGGCGGTTTTGGCGGTTTCGGCGGTGGCGGTGGAAATCCCTTCGAAGGATTCGATTTCAGTTCATTTACGGGTGGAGGAGGATTTAGTTCGTTCTTCCAAGACCTCTTTGGTGGCGGTGCACGAAGTTCACATCGGCGTGCGTCGTCAGGCGGATTCGGTACGTCGGGGAGCCGGCAGAGCACAGGTGAGATGAACGCTACGGTGAACATAGACCTGTATACGGCATTGCTCGGTGGGGAAGTGATGATTTCGTTGAGTTCCGGCAAGCGTCTGAAGCTGAAGGTTAAGCCTGAAACACAACCGGGTACAAAAGTCCGGGTACGCGGAAAGGGCTATGACAGGGGCGACGGAACCATGGGTGACCTAATTCTTACCTATCAGGTGACGTTGCCTACTCAACTTTCAGAACGCCAGCGTACTCTTCTGGAGGAGATGAGGAGGAGTTGACAGTTACGAGCGGGGGCTTTGTTCTGGCCTTTTTCTGGGTATAGATAGGGGAGAGGAGCCCTGCTCATCTGCAGAAATTGGCGTTCCCGATTGTCGGTATGGTTCCTTGAAGAAGTAATATAGCCTAAATAGCGGAGTAATATACCCTATCTTATCAAGTAATAAACCCTATATTGCACGGCAATATAGGGTTTATTACTGTTAGAAAAAGGTCGGCCTTGGTCATTTCTGGGGCTCGGATAACTTGTCGCGGAGCTATTTCCGGGTCATTTTCATCGAGGAAACCTTGCCGTCAGGATTGACCGTGGCCCGGACAATGTATTCGATCGTTGATGTAGCACTTTCCCTTTCGGTGACGCGCTTGGCGGGTATGATGACTTCATACTCGTAGCGGTCGTCGCTGATGGGGAGTTTCTTGATGTTGGTAACATTGCCAAGGTGCCAGTTCAGGTTCTTGACGTCGGCTTGGTAGAGGTCTACCATGTATTGAATGACCTCGCTTTTCTGTGCGGCTGTCTTCCCTTCGAAGGATGTCAGAACGGGAGCCACGGCTGCGGAGAGGGCTTCGCGGTCATTTTTGTTGATGGCAATGAAGAAGTTGCGTACGCTGTTGAAGGCTTTCTGGCTTTCAGCCTGCGACAACGGGGCTTCTGTAAGCTTCTTGACGGCCGCCTCTGCCTGTGCAGAATACTTCCCCTCAGGGTGGAGTGTCAAGTAGCGTTTGTATGATTCCTTGGTTCCCAGCGTCTTTGCTCGTATCCAATCCGTAGAGTCGGCAACTTGGTCGGTGGTCAGTTTTTCATCTTGCCGCTTGTTTGCGTCCGTTTTTTCCTCCTCCAGTGCTTGCTGTTCCGTTTCGTCGGGAATAGTTTCTTCTGGTGATGCCTGCTGGTTTGCCATCTGCTCCTTGGCAGCCTCGTTCTTTTCGGTCGCGTCTTTGTAGAAATAAAGCATGGTGGCACAGATTAAAGCTGCAATGAGGAAGGAGACGATGAGGGTGGAACGTCCTGAGCCTTGGGTTTCTTGGCCGGTTTTCCCGTTTGTAGCTGAGGATGCCCTTGGGGCTGTGCGGGGCGTTTCCGGCTGGTTTTTCACAAGTGGAGCGGCTACAGCTTCTGTCGTTTCGTCTATCGGCTGTACGACTACAGCAGGTTCTATGTCTGCCGGAGCCTGTGCGGTGACGGGCTGTTCTTGTTCATTGGCGTGTCGGGTGTGTGAAGGTAGGTCGGCCTGACAAGTGCAGCTCTGCTCACTGTCAAGATGGTACGTTCCACAATGCGGACACTTCCAGATGTGTCCGGCTATCTCTACGCCGCAACCAGGGCACATCGGTGCCTTGTCACTGACGTTATGGCCGCATTCTGGGCATTGTATGATCATGTCTTTTTTTGTTTTTCAGTTTATCGTTTTCTGTTGAACCTGATTTCTCTCATAGTGTGTCGCCCCATCAGCCGGCTTTTGTCTACATATCCGCTAACGCCGTAGATGTAGCCTTTACCCGTGTATTGCCATGCGAAGATGTCTCGGTCGTCGGCCAGGATGGGTTCGCGATCGGGGGTGTATTGGGCAATCATCAGTTTATAGTCATCGAGTTGTCCTACAAGATATTTGTTGTAAAAATTAGTATAGGTGTATACCAAGGGCTTCTGGTGATATTCGCGCTCTATGAGAACGAGAAATTTGTGAAGGGAGTCGCATAGTGCGCTGGCACTGAGCCCTCCAGCACTCTCTACGTCAATGAGCGGAATCAGGTCCTGTTCCTCCGGACGGCACTGGGCACGGAAGTTTCTCAGCTGGATGAGCTGTGGCTGACGTGGACGATAGAAATGATAGGAGCCCACTTTTACGCCATTGGCCTTGGCCAGACGTATGTTTTCAGCGTAGCGGTTGTCCTGATTATCTCCTCCCTCAGATGCTTTGAGATAGACGTAGTGCATTCTTCCGTTGTCGCCAATAGCCTCCCAGAACACGGTGCCTTGATAGTGGCTCATGTCCAGTCCGTGAATGTGGTTGCAGGTGTCCTCACATTGTATGTTGTATTGTGCGTAACAGCACACCATTGTCAGCATGGCGACAATGGTTAGTCCGGTTCTCTTCATCTTCATATGCTGCAAAGTTAGCTGATTTTATTTATAGTCTCGGCCTTGCCGAGGCGGGTTTATGTTTTTTACAGATAATTTTAAATATCTTTGACAATTCCTGTCGTGACGGAAGGAACCTCTGCCAGTCCCCTTGCTCATTCCTCTATTTCAGACAAGCTGCGTCCCAGATTGGTGAAAAAGCTGCTGGTGGTCTCCCAAGGTGCGTATGGATAGAACTTCATGCTTCTTCCGACGTTTCTTCTCAGTACACGCGAATTGTTCTGAACGAACCCCGATTGAGTCTGATGGAAATGCCATTCCTCTGCGGAATCCTTGGCCATGTCGGAAACGGCGCGTGTAATCAATGGCATGACCTCCTTTTCCATCTCTTGGACAAAGGGAAGTTCGTCTTGTTCAAAGCCGAATACAGCCATGAGGATGCTTCCTTGGAGTTGTGCCATGCGTTCAAGCTTGAGGGCCTTCAGCCAGCTTTCAATCTTGACGAAGTCCACTTTGTCGCCCCGTTGACGCAGATATTGTCCCAGTCGGATGATGCCGTCAAGGCTGAGTCCCCTGTTGAGCATCCTGCTGACATTGAAGATGAGAATCTCTAAAAGGTCGATACTCTCTATCGATGTGTCTTCGCTCTCTAACTCCTGACTGATAATTCGCTTCAGACGTTTGTTCAGAATGTGGTTGCTGAGGCGTATGTCTTCGTCGGTAATGGTCTGTTTCTGTTCCTCTTCTTCTTTGCCTTTCTGCTGGAGGATGGATTTCAGGTCGCCGGGCAGGTTCAGCATATGGTCGTCTGCGTGTTTCTCTATACCGGAAACAAATACGGGTACGACGTGCTGGGCTTCGGCCATCTGGAAAAGCCTGCGCCATTTGAATGGCGACATGGGTTCTACGGCCTCGTTCTCGTTGAATGCACCTGAGCGCAATAGCCGGAAGAAGTTGCGTTGTATGATGTTCTGCATCTTGTTTTCTTGTTCTTTTGCTTCCATGATTATGATTGATGGCATTCAGCTGTATCTTCTCGGGTATCGGAACAGGATGGCTAAAAGGGAGAAAATCCCGATGGTCATCGGATAATAGAGGTAGGGAACAATTTCTATGGGATTGATCTTCGCCAGTCCGGCGGCCATCAATAGTTGTGCACCATAGGGAATCAGTCCTTGCATACAGCATGAGAAAGTGTCCAGGATGCTTGCTGCCTTCCGGTTGTCAATGCCGTATCGGTCACTGATTTGCTTGGAAATGCCGCCCACGGTGAGTATGGCCACGGTGTTGTTGGCCGTACAGATATCTACGAGACTTACCAACAGGGCTATTGCCAGTTCGCCTCCTCGCTTGCCGTTGATGTGTGCTGTCAGCTTGGATATGATGAAGTCAATGCCACCGTTGGCACGGATAATCTCTAAGAGGCCTCCGGCCATCATCGTAATGATAATCAGTTCGCCCATGCTGACGATACCTGTCCCCATGCTTTCAAACCATCCGTAGAGGTCGTAGGTCCCGTCTGCGATGCCGATGATACCGGCCATCAGGATGCCTGTTGTGAGAACGGCCATGACATTCATTCCAAAGGCGGCACAGACGAGCACAACCAGATAGGGCAGAACCTTGATAACATTGATGTCATAAGCCTGTGCTGTCGTGTGAAGGTCGGTTCCCATGAACAGGTAGACAGCCAACAGCAGGATGGCTGCGGGTGCGACGAGGAAGAGATTGACGCGGAACTTATCGCTCATCTTGCATCCCTGGGTGCGTGTTGCTACTACCGTGGTGTCGCTGATGAATGACAGGTTATCGCCGAAGAAGGCTCCCCCGACAACAATTCCCGTCAATAGCGGAAGGCTGATGCCTGCCGACGAAGCCATACCGGCGGCTATCGGTGTCAGGGCAACGATCGTTCCCACACTGGTTCCAATGCTGATGGAGATGAAGCAGGCTGCAAGAAACAGTCCGGCAAGTATCATTGAACTGGGAAGGAAGGCCAACGTGAGATTCACGGTGGCACTGATGCTTCCCATTTCCTTTGCAGAATTGGCAAAAGCACCCGCCAATACAAATATCCAAAGCATCAGCATCATGTTTTCACCGCTCGCTCCCTGGCTATAAGTCTGTATGCGCTTCACCAATGGGAATCCGCCGGCGATGGCAATGGCATAGATGCTTGCCAGCATGAAGGCCACCGTGATGGGCACTTTGTAGAAATCGCCAGCTACAATACTTGTTACAAGGTATAGTACGATGAACAGCAGTAGCGGCGACAGCGCGATGAGTCCTTTTTTGTTGCTCATACCAGTCCTTTCTTTGCTTCCAGCCGATAATCAGATGGATTCCCGGAGATAGAAGTCTATGTTCTCTCTCGACAGCAGTTCAATGGGCATGTAGTTGACGGGATTTACTTTCTTCTTCAGGACAATGGCGCGGAACAGGGTCTCCACGCAGTTGTAGCCTTGCATAAAAGCATGCTGGGCAATGAGAAACGAGATGGAGCCTTGTTTGATGCAAGCCAGGTTCTTCTCGACAACGTCGTATCCCATGATTTGAACGTTCCTCCGATTGGTTTTCAAGAGAAATTCTCCAACGATATGTGCCTTGGAATTGAACGTGATGCAGTGGTGCACCTGAGGATGAGCGGTGAAGAAACGCTCCAGCGTGTTGCCGTAACGCTTGCGCTCTTCCTCACGCGGCAGGTCCACTTCATGTATCTTGACCTCGGGAAAGTGGTCGTTCATGTACTGGCGGAAACCGATTTCACGGTTCTCCTGCTGCTTGGAGGCCACCTTTCCGTCCTTGGTCTGCTTCATAATCATAATCTCCTTCTGCCCGTTGGCAATGAGCATGAGCATCTTGGCGGCGAAATAGCCGCTCTGCAGGGAGTCCTGTCCGCAGAAGGACAACGGATTCAGGTCGGGAATGTACGAGTCGAGCAGGATGAATGGGATGTTGCGCTCATGCAGCTTGTCCGTAAAGCTGCGCGTGGCTTCCAACTCTGACGGGACGATGATGACCCCGTCAGGATTTTCCGCAAGGCATTCTTCATAACGAATCTTGAATGTCGTGTTCTTGAAGCGTTCATAGTAGATGATCTTAACGTCTATATGGAAGTCACGACGGAACTCCACACATCGTTTGATACCCAGCTCGATTTCTTCCCAATAGGCTTCTGAGGCATGTATGGGCAATAGGCAGAAGAACGTGTAGGAGCGATTGTATGCCAATGCACTGGCATAGACGTTGGGCTGATAGTTCATCTCCCGAAGGGCTTTTTCTACTTTTTCGAGGGCTGGTTTCGATACGTTAGGACGTTTGTGCAGTACGCGATCCACCGTACCTACGGATACTCCGGCGCGTTCTGCAATGTCCTTGATTCTGATTCTTGAAGCCATTTCTTTATCAATGATTTGATTCTTAACTTTGCAAAAGTACAAAGAAAAGTTGAATTGTGTGCACGCACAGCTGAAATTCTTGTTCTTTTTTACAAAAAAAATGCTCCTTTTAGATGGGAAGGGAACTCGTTGAAAAGGCTAAAAAGGCTTATTCGTTTTTCAAAAGTGCCACAGTCGCGAGAATTTTTAATTTATTAATTCTCAAAAAATAATTTATTAATTCTCAAAAAATAAATTAAAAATTCTCGCGGCTGAGCCTCACTTGAAAGTCGGGTGGGTAACTTTTTGTAGGTCAACTATTTACGGGGATTGTGAAAGGGAGTCGTTTTCTGTGTGTTTTTCGTCTTTGCCCATTCGCCGCCTAAAAAAATGTCAGCATGCCTTTATAACGTTAATGTTCTGAAAAAGGAGTTCGGTTTCTAAATGTTTTTCGTATATTTGTGGGCAATATAAACTGTATGGGTGACAAGATGAAGGATGAAACGGCATTCGGAAGGAAAAGAAGGCACTGGGGAATGATACCTCTGTGGATGCTGGGCATGCTGTTCCTGGCATGGTGCATGGTCTCTTGCACGCCCTCCTGCAAGCCGTCAGTTGACGAAATGAATGCATCGGCCTATTCCTTCCATTATAAAGACCTTGATTCAACACAGGTTTATGCTGGAAAAGCCTTGCGATTGGCCATGGCCGAAGGTTATTCTGCCGGCCGTGCAGAAGCCATGAACCACCTTGCATTCGTTGCTTTGGCTAAGATGGACTATCATCAAGCCTATCTGCTGCTCGATTCCGTCAGTCATCTTACAGACAATCAGGTTGAACTCTTGATTTCCGATGTGCAGATGATGCGCCTTTGTCAGCGGGAGTCGCGTAACAAGGAGTTTTACGACTATCATGAACAAGCCCTTCAACGCATGCATCGTATTGAAGAAGAGCTATCTCTGCTCGATGAACACCTTCGCGACCGAATGACCTATGCCTTGTCTGAGTTCGACATTGTCACTTCCACCTATTATTATTATGTAGGTTTGGAGCGGAAATCGATCGAGGCACTGGAGCATATCAATCCCGACGGTGAGGTGCGTAAGGACACAGCCCAGCTGTTGGCCTATTATTATAACATCGGTGCAGGTGGAATCCTCACGCAGGGAACGCCGGAGGAAATCCGGCAGGGTGAGTTTGACTATCTGATGCGTTGCTATCTGCTGGCTCACAGGCAGGGCTATGTCTTCTGGGAGGCTAATTCGTTGCAGGCCATAAGCGAGCATCTGCAAGAAGCGGAGCCGCGCCAGCATCTCATTGACAATAACCTGCCGGCCATGAAGTTCATAAACGTAGACCAGGTGGCCGACAGCCTGTTGGCAGGAAACCTGGCCGAGCGTTCGCTGAAACTCTTCGAAGCCTTTGGCGATGCCTATCAGGTGGCTGGAGCCTATCGTACGCTTGCTCAGTGTTACTGGCACATCTGCGACTATCGTTCCGCCATTGTCTGTCTGGAGGCAGCTCTCCATAAAAATCCGGCCATAGGGCAGGCACCAGACTTGGTGGCATCCATCTGTGAGCAACTTTGTGTGGCCTATTCGGCTATAGATGACAAGCCGCAGAGCGATCACTACCGTAACAGGTACCTGGATTTGCAAGAAGAAACACGTCAGGATCGGTATCTCGAAGCCCGTGCCGGACAGCTGGACAAGTCCTTGGCTCAACTGAACATGATGATTGTGGCTGTCGTGGGAATGATTTTGGCACTGATAGTCCTTCTATTCGTGCTGACTTGGCTACGCCGCCATGACCGTGGGCACCATGTTCTACAGTCACTGACGGCTCCCTTGCTGGAATGGAAGCAACGGAATGAGGAGCATATCGCTCAGTTGCACGACCGATATGAGGAAATGGGCGAGCAACGGGCTGAGAGCGTCCTCCATTTGCAGGAAAACAAGCGTCGACATGTGGAGCAGCGGGCAAGGGTTTCACTGGTTAACAGCCTCATTCCGTTGATAGACCGGATGCAGCATGAAATCAAACGGCTCCGTTTCTCTGAAGAAAGTGCCGGCATCCGGGCCGAACGCTATGCTTATATCGCTGAGCTAACGGAACAGATGAATGACTATAACCATGTGTTGACAGAATGGATACAGCTCAGGCAAGGCGCGTTGCGGCTGCATATAGAAAGTTTCCCCTTGCAACCCTTGTTCGACATGCTGGAGCGGAGCCGCCGCAGTTTCCAGCTGAAGGGTATAGATTTCTGTGTTGAGCCTACGTCGGATGTGGTCAAGGCCGATCGCATCCTCACGCTTTTTATGATTAACACCATTGCAGACAATGCGCGCAAGTTCACACAGGAAGGTGGCAGGGTCGTAGTGTCTTCTTCGGCAACGGAACAGTATGTGGAGATTTCCGTTACTGATACAGGGCAGGGCATGGACAAGGAACAACTGGCTCATGTCTTTGACAAGTTCAGGGGTGATGTCGGGGCTTCTGCTTTGTCCCATGGCTTTGGCTTGATGAACTGCTGGGGGATTATTGAAAAATATAAAAAGACCAGCCAGCTCTTTTCTGTATGCACATTGTCGGCTGAAAGTGAAGTGGGGAAGGGCAGCCGTTTCTTTTTCCGCCTGCCAAAGGGATTTGTCCGTAGTTTGGCCGTGTTGCTCTTGGCTGTCATGCCGGCTTTCTCTCAGGCACAGGATGCCCATCTGAGGGTAGCCGGTGCCTATGCCGACTCCGTCTATCAATGCAATATCCGCGGCAATTACCGTCAGACATTAGCCTATGCAGACAGTTGTATACATGTCCTGAACAGCTATTACTTGGTGAAGAAGCCTGGCGGCAAGCTGTTGATGGCCCTGCAAACGAAAGACGGCATGTTGCCAGCAGAGATACAATGGTTCCGTGAGGGATTGAATACGGACTATGATGTGGCTCTTTCCATACGCAATGAGTGTGCCGTGGCGGCTTTGGCCTTGCATGAGTGGGATGTTTACCGCTACAACAACAAGGCTTACACGCAGCTTTACAAAGAATTGTCGGCAGACAATCGTCTGGGCGAATATTGCCGGATGATGCAAAAGGCTGAAACCAATAAGCAAGTTGCTATCGGCATGTTGGTTCTCTTGCTGCTGGCATTGTTTCCCGCCTATTATTTTGTCTATTACCGCCATCGCCTTTACTATCGCTATTGTGTGGAACGAGTCAGACGCATCAATGAAATCCTGCTTGGACACGATGACGCAGAGGTGAAGCTGCAGCGCATCCAACCTATAGCCAGTGCTCAACTGCCCGAAGAACTGCAGGCCATCGTAGGACAGGTGACGGAAGCCTTGCGTCAGTCAGCTGCTTATAACAAGGAAAGCCTTGCCCATATTGAGTTGCTGGAAGACGATTGGCATCGTACACAGATGGAAAGTGACCGTTTGCATGTGGCTAATAGTATTCTTGATAATTGCCTTTCAACGTTGAAACACGAGACCATGTACTATCCCTCGCGTATCCGTCAGTTGGTAGATGGTGCCGACGAGCACTTGGAATCGATCTCAGAACTGGCCGACTATTACAAGGAACTTTATGTCATGCTCAGTCAGCAGGCTATGAGGCAGGTCGAAACGACGAGGCTGACGTGTCGGCGTGTGCCGTTGGAAGAAGTCCTTCCTTCCTATGCCAAGTTCCAAACCTCCCATTCTTCAGGCAGTCATCCTGTCGTACTTCTTGGCGACAAGGATATACTTCAGCTGCTTTTTGACCTCCTGCAACGGGAGACTGGATTTGAGGCGGAAGCCATTTCTTTGGTAGAGAAAGGAGTGCACTATGTGGATTTCCGCATCCGTCTGCCCCAGTCGTTGGTGAATGAAGATGCGTATAGACAACTCTTCACGCCACATATAGACCATGTTCCCTACCTGTTGTGTCGGCAGATTGTGCGTGACATTGGAGAAACAACCCATTTGCGTCGCTGTGGCATTGTGGCAGAACTCGTAAAGGAGGGAGCAGACTTGGTCATTACATTAGCAAGAGCCGGTAAGGAATAGAGAATCTGAAATAGAAAGAATAAGGAAAGATATGGAAAAGTTCAAAGTAATCATCGTAGAAGACGTTCCGCTGGAACTCAAAGGGACGGAAGGTATCTTCCGCAACGAAATACCCGAAGCTGAAATCATAGGAACGGCAGAGGACGAGGTGGCATATTGGCGGCTCATCAAGCAACAGATGCCACACTTGGTGTTGTTGGATCTTGGTCTGGGCGGTTCCACCACTGTCGGTGTGGAAATCTGCCGGCAGACCAAGCAGACCTATCCGCAGGTGAAGGTGCTCATCTTTACAGGCGAAATCCTCAATGAGAAGCTTTGGGTGGACGTGCTGGATGCCGGAGCCGATGGCATTTGTCTGAAGAGTGGGGAACTGCTGACCCGAGGCGACGTGGCAAGTGTGATGCAGGGTAAGCGTATGGTGTTCAACCAACCTATCCTTGAGAAAATCGTTGAGCGTTTCAAGCATAGCGTCGGTGCCCAGCTGATGCATCAAGAAGCGATGGTCGACTACGAGATTGATGAATATGACGAGCGTCTGTTGCGTCATCTGGCACTGGGCTATACGAAGGAGCAGATAACGACCTTGCGCGGTATGCCTTTCGGAGTGAAGAGTCTTGAGAAGCGACAGAATGAACTCGTACAGAAACTCTTTCCGCATGCCGACCGCAGTGTCAACGCTACACGGCTCGTTGTGCGTGCCTTGGAACTTCGTATAATAGACATAGACAACTTGCAAGCCGATGAAGCCTGATCAAAGAAGGAACCATGCCATGAGCGACGGGCACTCAGCCCGTTTAGTCCCGGCCATACTCATAGCCTTGCTGCTCCTGCAACTGCTGCTGGTTGTGGTTTCGTGGCTCATCAATGCCATGTTGCCCCATACGCACATACGTTCCTTATTGTCGGGAGAAGGCCTCCGATGGCTTTTTGCCCATGCCGTAGACAACCAGCTCTCACCCCTGTTGCCGTGGCTGATGATGGTCGCAATGGCTTATGGTGCAGTCCGTTTCCTGTTGCGTCGACCTGTAGGACTGCGTCTGGTGGACCATCCCGGTAGGGTCACGGTGGCGGTTTTGTTGTTTCCCGTTGCAGCTTTGTTGTTGCTGACCTGTACGCCCCATGCCTTGTTGTTGGGAGTTGACGGCGCACTGTTCCCTGGCAGCTTTGCCCGTGCAGTCGTTCCTGTATCTGCTTTTCTTGTTCTCGCCGCTGCTGTCGTCTACGGGCTCCTCTGCGGCAGGCTTCGCACACTTGCCGAGACGTTTCAGATGGTGGTCAGTGGATTATATACGTTGGTGCCTTGGATACCCGTCTATATGGCAGGCATACAGTTGTGGGAATCCATTCGCTTTGTTTTCCTGATGGTCTGACGTGTCTTCTCCGTCCCTGAACGGCGGAAAAGAAAAGTAAAAAAGCCTGTATTACTTGGCAATTTGCCCTATATTGCACAGTAATAAGCCCTATATTACTGTGCAATAAACCCTGTATTACCTGGAAGCACGGAATCCTTCGAGGTTGGCATAACGCCGTTTCATCATGCGGCGGTAGATGTTTCGTAGCCATAGGTTATGGGTGGCTACAAGCAGCAGGCCGGTTATGAGAATGACGATGTAGGCAATGGTGGTGTCGAGGAAGGACAGAAGAATCTGGACATAGAGGAGCGGGAAAAAGAATACAACCAGCTGTACCACGACTTGCAAGTAGCTGTTTTCCATACCTCCCTTGCCCGTGAACTTGGTATTGAGGGGCATCGTCTGCTTGTTGTATACTGCCAGCTGGAAGAGACTTCCATAGGCTGCTCCTGCTGTGAAAACGGCATAGGCGAAAAGCTGCAACAAGGTACATTTTTCCATGAAAACAGTGGGGAGAAGCAACAAGAAGGGCAGTACCAACAGGATGCAATAGAGGTAGTATTTGGCACGCAGCAGGGAAATGATGTTCTCTCGGTGCACCATGAGGCATTCTATGTAGTTGCCTTCGTAGCACATGATCTTTGTCAACAGCATGCAGCCGTAGAGCGCGAAGCAGTAAATGCACCAGAAATTGCTCCACATGGGGCTGTCGTAGACTTCCGTATAGGCCATGACGAGGCTGAAGAGAATGACAACTACGGTGGCGGCAAGGAATGACTTGCGCAGGTTTTTATTGCGGATGAAGCTTCGCACTTCCAATTTCATGTATTCACCGGTTGCTCCCCATCGGTCGAGGAGGCTGAGCTGGAGTTCGTGGGCTTTTGATGTGGTCGCAGTCTTGCCTAACTCGTGGCTGATCAGTTGATGTTGCAGCCGTCGGTTGATGGAGAAGAGAAGGGCAAATAGGGCTAAGAGGAAAAGGTAGCAGAGGGGATTCCAAAACGACAGCCCTTCGCCTAATTGCGAATAGATTTCTGCAAAAGTGTCGAAGGAGGGCGTTGCTTGTAGGGTGAGCGTCGAGTGGCTTGACTTGAGGAAGAGGGGGGAGAACATGGTTGCATAGACGGCAATGGGGAGTGCCCACCATGCCAGGTGTTTGTTGATGAGTGAACGTACGAGGATATACCATTGTGAATTGAGCAGGACGAGCAGAAGCAATCCGGTGAGAAAGCCAAGGGCAACGACGAGGCCTTCGCTGAAGACCACCGACATGATGGCAAAGGGAAGGAAAATGGCAAATCCCAGCAGGTTGAACGGCGAGAGGAGTGTGTTGACGAGAAAACAGTCAATGCAGGCAAAGCGGGGAATGGGGAGCAGAACGTAAGGTTTAACCAGCTGGGTGGGAGTCTGTAAGGCTGCAAACCGCAAAAGGAAGCCAACGAGGAGGATGAAGGGGGCGAGAACATACATGAACTCATAGCCGGTAATGATGTCGGAGTCGTTGACAATCAGCGAGAACATGACTGCGAGGAACATGAGGTAGCCAACCATGAAGACGGCAAGGGCTCCGATAAGATATTTGGCGGAACGATTCTGGTCATAGGCTGCATTGCGCCGTTCGGACAGCTTTGTATGACGGCGCAGGGTTTTAAATAGGGTGTAGCGTGGGATGGAATGGGTGATGGTCATAACGGATATGGGTAGCTAATGATAAAGAGTGCCTTTGCGAAGGCACTCTCTTTATCTAAGATCGATAATTTCAGC
>CAMHEA010000036.1 GCA_946184025.1 uncultured Prevotella sp. | reverse complement strand
TATGGTAACGCCCTTCAGCTTCTTTCACGATGCAAAATTATCAAGAAGAAAACACAGGAGAAAGCTATTTTAAATGGAATCTAAGTTTAGACAAGGTTCAAAAGGCTCATTACCAATAGGTTAAAGAAAAACAAAATCTCCTAAAATCTAAACTTTTGAACATTCGAAACACAAATTGTTTCCGCAAACAACCATTCTTTTCAACGGCGAAAAGATACTTTCTTGAACTACGGATTTCGCGAATTACACGAAAACCGTTGAACAACCAAAACCGCCAAACTTCTTATCTTTTCGAACTACGAATTTAGCTAATTACACGAAAAACAACCAACTCCCAAACAACTAAAACTACCAATGAATCGGATTACAAATCCGACTGAGCGGGACAAGGACTATTCTTCCTGATGATCAGTTTCTGGTAGCGCCCTTGGTTGGCATACTTGTAGTTATAACGGAACACATGCTTGAGCATCTTGCGCCAGTTGCACACCGTCACGAAGCGCAGATGATCCAGCAAGGGAGGATGCTGCATGGTATAGAGCGAACGCGGTATGCGCACGAAATAAAGATCGGCACTGCTCTCGAAAGGCGAGAACACACGGAGCGGGTGTTCATACAGCCACACCTCTGAATAGAAACGGCTCTTGCGGATGACTTCCTCGTCGAAGGCGGGGAGCGTGCGCACATAGCTGGCTGTGGTCCACCAGAAGTTTCCCGAGAACATGGTGTACTCGCGCGGAGGCCACTGATAACATCCGTAGGCATCATAACCGTGAGTGAGCGTGTTCACGGCGACGCGCCATTGGTCGAAGATGAAGTATTCAAGCATCTCACACCAGGCCACTATCTTACTGACAAACGAGCGGAAACGGCGGTCGTTGGTGTCCAATGCCTGATAGGAAATGCCCTTGCTATGGAAATAGTAGAACAGCGCATCACCCTCTTGGGCACACTGGCGGATGAATTTCAAGGCCGGATATTCGTAGACCGAAGGATCCGTGTTGACGGCAATGATTTCAAGCTTCGGCGTGTCAATGACCGCCCGCAGCCGGTCCAAGTCATCGTCGTGGAGCGTAATCACGCTCACACAGAACCGGCTGGTACGCTCCAGCAGCCCACTCCGCCGGAGGGTGTCCATCTGCCGTCGCACGATAGGCTCCCAGCCTTTTTCGCAGTAGACATGATACACACCGACAATGGGCACCTTCAGGTCGGGCTCGTACTCCCACTCCGAGGTATCCTTCAGTTGGTAGATATCCGTGAGAGAATCTTTGATGCGATGGTATAGGGATCTCATAGACTTTCTTCTTTGAGGAAAAGAATCAGGCGACGGAACATCTCCCGAAGATCATAGTGCGGTTGCCAGCCGAGGGCACGCATACGTTCTGTAGAAAGGCGTAGCCGCGTAACGGGCGAGTAGCCCATGCCCGTTCTCTGTTGCACGACGACGCGTCCGCTGGGGTTGAACTCCCGACAGACGAGCTCGGCCATGTCCCTGACGGAAATGTAGCTTGTCTCGTCGGCTACATTGTAGGCTTCGCCGGGCGTTCCTTTGAGCAAGAGCAGGAGCATCGCCGACACGGCATCGGTGGTATAGCAATAGCAGCGGCTGAGTTCGCCCGTGGTATGGAGCACGATGTCCTCCTGGCTGATGGCACTCCGTGCAAACTGGGCAAACACGCGCTGGTCGTCGGCCGACACGCCGGCACCGAAGGTCTGAGCCAGACGGGCCATGCAGACCGGCACCCCATGCTCCACGGCATAAGCGTGGCAGAGGGCTTCGGCGGCTCGCTTGGCCATGGGATAGCAGCTACGGGCATCCAACGGATCTACAAATCCCTGCTCGTGCTCCCCGATGGCAGTCTGATCGTCGTACACCTGTCCATAGGCTTCCAACGACGACACGAAAACCATACCCTCGACGGCGTTCTCTCGGGCATACTCCAGCACCGTCTCCGTACCATGCCATGCCGTCTGCAGGGTTTCAGCCGGATGTTCGAGGAAGAAGCGCGAAGCCGTGGGGCTTGCCAGATGGAGAATGTAGTCGGCTTTTCGAGGAGCAAGCAACGAGGACAGCCCTTTCGGGGTATGACCTTCGTACTCCGAAAAATCCCACTCCACAAAGGAAACCTCATCGCTCTCCTCACCGAAAAGGCGCACCGCCTTCTCCACGGAGCGTACGACTGCCACCAGATGGAGCCCGAGGTCATGGCGACGGTTGAGTGCTTGCAGGCAATACATCGTGCACGAGCCAAGCAAACCCGTCGCACCCGTCACCATCAACGTCTTGCCGCGCAGGGCTTCGGGCTGCTGAAAGGTCTCGGCAAACAGCCGGATGTCTTCTTGAAGGATGCTGTTCATCATGCAAAGGAGTTATAGTCCGAAAATCTGCTGGTCTTCGTGCACCTTCACCATGGCGCGGAAGAGAAAGTAGTCCGTGGGAGTGGTGATCTTGATGTTCTCCATCGGACCGATGACCGTACCCAACCGATGCCCATAGTGGCTCATCATCGTACACGAATCAATGAAGTCGTGACGGCCTTCGGCGATAGCCTGCCGGTGGACGGCCATGATGTCGGCGAGGCGGAAGCTTTGCGGCGCACGCGCAATGAGCGAATCGGCACGCGAAGGAATCTCCAACGTGTCGTCCTGCTGGCGGACAATGAAGGTCTCTGTGGCCGGAATACAGGTGATGCAGCTTCCCTCCGCGCGTACCTTATTGATATTGTCCGTGATCGTCTGCTCCGTGATGAGCGGACGCACGCCGTCGTGGATGAGCACCATGGCCTCCCGGCCGCCGGCATAGGCTTCAGCGGCACACAGTCCGTTGTAGATGGAGTCCTGTCCCGTGGCTCCGCCAGGCACGATGTCGACCACTTTCGTGATTTCAAACTTGCGCAGCATCTTCTTCAGGAACGGAATCCACTCTTCCAGACAGGCCACGACGATGCCGTCGATGAGCGGATGATTGTCGAAAAGCTCCAAGGTATAGATAATGATGGGCTTCCCGTTGAGTTCGAGAAACTGCTTGGGGCGCGACTTGGTGTGCATTCTCAGACCGGAGCCTCCGGCGAAAATAACGGCTATGTTCATAGTTGTCAGACGTTAGAAGGTTCTGTTTCTGTGGCGGAGGCATCGTCCAGAAAGACGATGTCCACGTTGTGGCGGTCGCGTTTCTCGCGCGGCGGCAGCTGCATATAGTCCCCATAGGCGATGCGGCAGAGTCCGTCGCCGTCGGCCGGTCCTTCGAAGGTGATGCCTTCGAACACCAGGTCGCGATGAGGAACCATCATCTGCTTGGGATTGCGCTCATAGAACCAGGCACCATAGGAGTGCATGTACCACGCTTCACTGCCGAAACAGTGGCCGAGGAAGCGCATCACGGGTATGACGGCATGGTGGAGGATACGGTAGCCGGCCTCGGCCAGCACAGGACAACGCCCCGCCAGCTTGAAGTTGACCACACACGACAGCTTGGCCGCCAACCGTTGCATCCACGGGATGACCTTTCCCTCATACGGAAAGATGTCAACGTGCAACCCACGATACTTCAATGCCTCGTGGGCACGCCGCTCCTTGGCCGGCATGGTGTCGCGCACGAGGTGCTCAGAGCCCAAGTCGCGCAACGTTGCCCACTCCTTATAGTAACCGGAATCAGTGGAATGATCCTGCAACACATACCGAGGGTGCGGGTGTTCTTTCAGATATTGGCACAGACGGTGGAAGTCCCGATAGTGAACCACCATGTCGATGTCGTCGTCCCAAGGAATGAAACCGCCGTGGCGGAGTGCTCCCAGCACGTTGCCGCCGTCCAGTCGGCAGGGCACGCCGGCCTCTTGGGCTGTCCGTTGCAGATAGACTGCCATGTCAAGCATGCGCAGTTGCGCCCGCCTGAGCGTCGACCCGTCGGGGTTGTACTCCCTCCGCAGGTCCTCCTCGGTCTCACCGGTGTTATAAGTCCGCATGAATTGCTTGATGGATTGATGTTGCAAAAGTACGAAAAATATTTTGTATTGTGCCTAAAATCGCGTATTTTTGCATGCGTTGAAGTACCGCCGCAAGGCTGCAACGCCCTGACAGACATGGAATCATTGAAGGAAAAGACAGCGAAAGGCCTCTTCTGGGGAGCCGTCAACAGCGGCAGCATGCAGCTGCTGAACGTCGTCATCGGCATCTTCCTGGCCCGCCTGCTCACGCCCGACGACTATGGCGTGGTGGGCATGCTGGCCATCTTCAGTGCCATTGCGGGCAACCTGCAAGACAGCGGATTCTCAACGGCACTCGTCAACATCAAGCACATCCAGTCGCGGGACTACAACGCCGTCTTCTGGTTCAGCATCCTGATGAGCGCGGGGCTCTACACACTGCTCTTTCTCTGTGCACCGCTCATCGCAGCTTTCTTCCATGAGCCCGTCCTCATCCCCCTCTCCCGATTCATCTTTGCCGGATTCGTACTCTCGGCATTAGGCATCGCACCCTCGGCCTATATGTTTCGCAACCTGATGAACAAGCAGAAGGCACTGCTCAGTTTTCTGGCATTGCTCATTTCGGGCACCACGGGCATCATCCTGGCCCTGAACGGCCTGCGCTATTGGAGTCTGGCCTGGCAGCAAGTGCTCTACATCGCCATCGTGAGCCTCGGCAAGTATGCGTTCATTCCCTGGCGGCCGTCATTCCGGATTGACTTCTCCCCCATCCGCGACATGTTTGGCTTCAGCAACAAGATTCTCATTACGACCATCGCCAATACCGTGAGCCAGAACTTCCTCACCTTCATCTTCGGACGACTGTTCAACGCCCGCGCCGTAGGCGTTTTCAACCAAGCCTATAAGTGGAACACCATGGCGGCGCAGCTCGTCAGCGGCACCGTGGCACAAGTGGCACAACCTGTCTTCGCCTCACTCAACGACGAACGCGACCGGCAGCGGCGCGCCTTCCGCAAGATGCTGCGCTTCACGGCCTTCCTCGCCTTCCCCGCCATGTTCGGACTGGCACTGGTGAGCCGCGAGTTCATCGTCGCAGCCATCTCCGAGAAATGGCTGGAGAGCGTTCCCCTGCTCCAAATCCTCTGCATCGGAGGAGCCTTCCTGCCTTTCCACACCCTCTACCAGAACCTGCTCATCGGACGCGGAAGGTCTGACATCTACATGGGATGCACCGTTTCGCAGATTGTCCTGCAAATCCTCATCATCCTCGGCACCTACCAATGGGGCATCACCGCCATGGTAACGGCCTTCAGCACCCTGCTCGTCGTCTGGCTGCTGGTGTGGCAATACTTTGCCCGACAAGCCATCGGGCTGTCGTTCCGCATGATGCTCGCCGACCTGCTGCCCTACTTTGGCGTGACCATTGCCGTCATGGCAGCCACCTATTTCGCCACGCTCCCCCTTCAGAACATCTACCTCCTGCTGGCCGTCCGCATCCTGCTGGCCGCCGTCTTGTATCTGCTGGCCATGAAGGTGCTGGGATCGAAGATGCTGGAAGAGTGTATCGGCTATCTAAAGAAGAAATAAAAGTCGGCCGAAAAGACCATCCCCCATCCCTTCTTCCCCAATCGCCACCCTTGAAAGACGACACATTCTCCCCCCTAAAAGACCTCACTCCTTCTCCGAAAAGCCTACACTTATCCCACGAAAATACTACGCTCATTCCGCGAAAGTGCCACAGTCGTTTTCCGAAAGTGCCACAGTCGCGAGAATTTTTAAATTATTTTTTCTCAAAAAATAATTTATTAATTCTCAAAAAATAAATTAAAAATTCTCGCGTCTGAAGCCCGTTTCTCAACTCCCTGAGGCTCAGTGAGTTAGCAAGGGAGGCGTTGTTCAAGAATATTCCTTGTTCCGCTCAATCGGATTTGTAATCCGATTCATTGGTAGTTTTAGTTGTTTGGGAGTTGATTGTTTGGCGGTTTTGCCCGTTTGATGTTTTTCGTGTAATTAGCGAAATCCGTAGTTCGGGAAGACAAGAAGTCTGTCGTCGAAGGCAGTAGGAGCACGTTCCTTCTTCACGCGCGTACATTTTATATATTATATAGGAGGACGCGGAGGGCGAGCAAAATCATCTAAGAGTATGGGGAATGGGATTTTAGTGAAGCTGACGGCTCGTCTATGGCAGCTTTCAGACACCGCCCCGATAGGTGTAATACTGCATGAAAGGATAGAGAGCGGCACGAAGGGTTTTCTTCCAGCCACCACCGGGAGTCTGGAACAGGCGGGAGGCGTTGCGGATGAAATGCCCTTGCAGACGCAGGAAGTTCAACGGGCCGTCGGCAAGTTCCAGTTGCAGGATGCGGATGGCCTCCCGACAGCTGAAGGTATCGGCATCGAGGGCTGAGAGGAGCTCCAACCGAGCATGGAGATAGGGCTGTGCCACACGCTTGGCAGCCCGATAGTGGCGCAACGACCAAAGGAGGATGTGCAGGGCATTGCCCATGGAGGGCAGACTGCCTTGGAAATCGGTGTAGGTAGTGGCTTGGGCATGACGGCGGAAATCCACCAGCACTTCGTCGACAAAGGCAATGCTGTCGTAGGCTGCGGCGGCAATGCACAACGCGGCATCATAGAACGAGACGTGATACATCTCATTGTCTTCCGGCATCAGCCTGAAAAGCAACTCCCGACGAAAAAGAAACGTATGGCCGGGAAGGCTTACGAAGAGCATGCGGGGCAGGCAGACATTGGGGCGACGGGCATCAAAATGGGCAAAGGAACCGTCGGTAGAGAAGGGGCGCGAGTGTCCGCTGCACAGCAGGCAGTCGCCGATGGCTGCCCGTTGGAGCTCCAGCTTGCGCGGTTTCCAGATGTCGTCCTGGTCGCTTACGGCAATGAAGTCGCCCGTGGCACGACGCATGGCACTGAAGAAATTGCCATTGATGCCATGCGCGGCCTCATTGCGGAAGAGGCGGATGCAGTCGTAGCGGGCTGCATATTCCGTGAGGATGTCCCACGTCTGGTCGGTAGATCCATCGTCCTGAACGATGATTTCGGTGGCCGGCAAGGTCTGCGCCAGCAGCGAATCGAGTTGCTGCCGGAGATAGTTTTCTCCGTTATAGGTACACATCACGATGGAAATACTACCTTCCATAACCTTACTTCGCTAATTGTTTATAGGGAATGCTCAGATAGTCGAGCAAGAGATGGCCGTTGTAGACCAGCAGATAGCAGGTCAGCAGGGCCACGAGGATTCGCAAAGCCAGTAAGGCGCGGCGGGAAGAGAGCTCGCCGGCCAGTGCGGCAATGGCCAGGGGAATGATGAAAATCCAGTTGGCAGCCATGATATAGACTTCATTGATGCCGAAGCCGAGCACAAGATGGAGCATCACGTCGACTCCAAACCACGTCAGGCACAGCTGTATGAACCGCCGGCGACGGCCTGCCCACAGCCCTGCGACGAACAGAAGCACCACCAGTGCCTCCACAACATAGCTCAGTGTCCATCGGTAGGTCACGAACACAGGTCGCGTATGCGACATATCTTGCAGCAGGTAGTCCTGATGAAGCTGGATGGTCTCGCCAAAGAAGTTCTCCACGAGCGTGGGAATCCTCGGTGTGGTCACGTCTGTCATGTTCAACAACGGCAAATCACTGACGGGCTCGCCGCTGTGAGCCTTCATCCACTGTCCGCGCTCGTTCACATGCTTGTCGAAGGCATCGCCCTTCTTCTTGCGCAGGGCGTTCTCGATGCGGTGGACGGTCTTCTGCTGGGGCACTTCGAAGGCTTGGTACTGATACCACCAGATGCCGCCGAGCAGCAGCAACGGCAGCAAAATGCCCAGAAGGATAGATTTCGGACGGAACAGACGGCGGCCGTTGACAAACAGCATGGCCAGCAAGGTCTTCGCACCGTTGGTCAGCGTGATGCCGGCGGTGAAGAACAGCAGTGCCGCCGACTGCCCTACTGACAGCGGCCGGTGCTCCTTCATGGCCTTTCCGCTGACATAGAGCGTCAGAGTGAGCAAGAACAGCGAGAAAACAAAATGATCGGGAACCATCATCGCGACAACGACGTGGGCAAAAGAAAAGAACAACAGGGTAAGCAACGTGGCATCAACGACCTTCAATGCCAGCACCTCGCGCATCGTACGATAGAGGAAAACGAGGGCGTAGACGGCACAGAAGGTGGTCAGAACGGCCATGATGTAGACCGCACAGTTGACACCTGTCACTCCCATGAGCCAATGGTTGAGTTGATAGAGTGGCCAGAGCAGGGACAGAAACAAGGGGTGGCGCACCGTCTCGAAGTGGATGCGGAGGTTGGAAAGGGTGATATATGACCAGCAGTCGTAGCCCGACATGCGGAAGTTTTTGGAAAAGACAGACCAGTAGCCCACCTTACCGCATTTCAGGAACAGCGGTGAATACTGGTCGATGAGCATCAGGTTGAGCCCCACCAACACCAACAGGAAGGCCGCAGCCAGCCATTTTTCTTCTTTTCTAAGTATGAAGAGATTGATCATCGTCGTTTTTTCTTACAAGATTTATATATCATTCGTCATCCGGGACATGTCCCCCCTACCGCTACCCGCATAGGTATCTCACGATGAAATAACCGTTATATAGGAACAGCCAGGCGGTCAGCATCGCCGTGACAGCCCTCCCTCCCATCAGCCAACGGCCCCGCAAGTCGCGCAAGAGGAAAGCGATGGCAATGGGATAGACGAACATCCAATGGGGACTCATAATGTAGATTTCGTTGATTCCGAACCCCGCACCTAAGTGAAGCAGCATGTCGAAGCCAAAAAACGACATCGCCAGCCACAGGAATCGGCTCCGACGGCCTGCCCAGATGCCGCCGAGGAATAGCAGAACCAGTACGGCCTCGGCTGCATAATTGATCCGCCAGCGATAATGGACGATGACCGGACGGCCACGCAACGTGTCGCCGAGGAGCCACCGTTGATGCAACTGCACCGATTCGCCGAACAGATTCTCCACGACGGAAAGCGTACGGGAAGTAGACACATCCGTCCAGTCCCAGAACTCTCCCCGCTTGATGGGCTTTCCCTGATGAGCCACGCTCGGTTTCTTCTGCCGTTGCTTGGCCTTCTCAGCCGCTTGCTGCTTCAAGATGCGATCCGTGGCCGCCTTGATACGCTCAGGGGGAGCCAGCGGCATCGTATCGGCTACCTGCTGGTAGACCTTTTCGCGGTGGGCAGAGGCTCGCGCCTTCTTCGCTTCCTGCCGAGCCTTCCAATGGGGATACTCATAATGATGATATTCCTGCCTTGCCACAAACCAGATGAGGGCTGCCGGAAGGATGACCGTCAGGAGAAAACGCATCGGACGGAAGAACACACGGCTGCCATTGGTGAACCATCCTGCCAGAAACACCTTGATTCCGTTGTTCAGCGAAATGCCCGCCGTAAGGAAAAAGAACAAGATGGCCTGCCAGCGAGACAACAGCTGCCCCTTCTTCATCTTCTTTCCACAGACATAGAGGATAAGGATGAGCACGAACATGGACAGGGCGAAATGGTCGGGAGCCATCGATGCCACCATGACATAGGCAAAGGAGCCATGCAGCCAAGCCAGCAATACGGCATCCTTGAAGCCCGTCTGCACCACTTCATGAAAGATTCGCGTCAGGAAAACAAATGAATAGACGGAACAAAACACCAGCATGGCAGCCATGACAAACTGCACGCAGTTGATGCCTGTCAGTTGCATCAGCAGTTGGTTGACCTGATTGGGCAGGTACATGAAAAACGCCAGTAGCGGATGGCGGTAAATGTTGTAGGCCGTAGACCATGAGGACAGCACCGAATAGGTCAGCGGATCATAGCCCGAAAGGTGAAAGTTGTCGACAAACAGACGGAAATATCGCTCGCTGATCACTTTGAAACGGTCATAGTAGGCAGCTATGACGAGCCCGTTCAGCAGTACGGACCAGAGAGCAGCCAGCACCGTTGGCCACCGCTCTTCCTTGCGGATGCGAAAGATTCCAAAAACTTTTCTCATCATTTCTTCATAAAAAAGCGTACCAACAGAAAGTTAACCGGCACACACACCGCAAACATCGGCAGCTGAGCCAACCGTTCGTTCATACCCAAATGGATAAAGAACGCCAGCAACACCGTCTGCAACAAGTAGTTGACCACATGCGAAAAGGCAAAGCCTGCACCGCGACGGGCTGTAGACCGCACCTTGAACGTGAAGCGCGTAGATGCCACATAGTTGAACAGGAAGCTCACCGCATAGGCCACGGTATTGCTGAGCGCATAGTTCATGCGCCCCACCAGCAGGTTATAGATGCCCACCTGAATCAGCGTGGCCGCCACTCCCACCACGGCAAAGCGCAAAGCCTCGCCTATGAAAGCTTTTTTCCGATTCCCATCCTTTACGTCTTGCTCCCTATTCTCCATGCAACGATGTTCGCTTTTCGAAAAATGCGCTGCGCTCTTACGCCCCTTATATCCTTCATCGGCATACGCCAGCATGGCATCGTCGCCCGCACTGTCGCCAAAAGCCACGAGGTGATAAGTGTTGCGGTGCGGGAAGGCACGCTCAATGCGTTTCACCTTCTCGCGCCCATAGCAGTTCTTGGTCAGGAACTTGCCTGTGACCACCCCTTCCCGTACATCAATGCGCGTACACGAAACCATCACGCGGTCGCCATAACGCGCAAAAAACGGCCGCACCCAATTCTCGATGCTCGCACTAACGACGATCACCCGCGCACCATCCGCCAACGCCTGCTCCAGCAACGCCACCATCTTCGGACGCAGCAAACGAGCCTTCATCACCGCAAAGTCGCGGCAATAGCCGTCAAAACGGCTCAGCTCCATACCCCGGAAGAACCACGCAAACACCCGTTGCTTGGCTTTCCAGTTGGGATAGAGCCGCAATTTCATCAGCATGAGCATCGGCGCAAACAGCGCAAAGCCCCACATCGTGCGCCACCGCCCATGAACGAAGCGGATAAAAGCCACAAACGTGTCGCTACGCGTCAGTGTCCCGTCAAAGTCGAATGCATACACCACCTGTTTCATGCCTGCAAAGGTACGATTAAGTGAGCGAAAAGCCAAATGTATTTGAGCTTTTCCGAACGGAAGTACCTTAATTAAAAGCTGCGAAAAAATCGGTTAAGCGAGCAGAGACTACGAATTTAACTAATTACACGAAACCAACAAACTCCCAAACCACCAAACAACCAACCTCCAAGCAGCTATTACCAAACTACGAATTGCCCTAATTACACGAAGCTACGAAAAACATCAAACGGCCAAACAACCAAACAACCAACCTCCAAGCAGCTATTACCAAACTACGAATTGCTCTAATTACACGAAGCTACGAAAAACATCAAACGGCCAAACCAGCAAATACCAATGCTCCCAAATTCCTTTTTGCGCATTTACAAATGCGGATAGGCGGTGCAAGTAGATTGCAAATCCGACTGAACAGTGGCGCCCAGACGGCTTTATATCAGCCACATTTTCCCACCCTGCACCTCGTTTGCTAACTCACTGAGACTCAACGACTTGACAAACGGGCTTCAGCCGTGAGAATTTTTAATTTATTTTTTCTCAAAAAATAATTTATTAATTCTCAATAAATAAATTAAAAATTGTCGCGACTGTGGCACTTTCGGAAAACAACTGCGGCTTCTTCGGGAAACAAGAGGAAATCGTTCAGCAGCCCATCCCCCCATTTCAACAGATAGGAAGATGAGAAAAGGCTGCCGAGAATGCCGTAAAGAAGACACAAGACTATAACCATCAACTGGCAACAGGTCTGCAACGCCCAGCGGAACAAACTCCACTGCGTTGCAGACTTGCTGCTTTTACGGGCAGAACCATGCCTACAAGTCGGACCGGTCAGCCTCATCGGGCTTGTCTGAAAGCTTTACGGATACTTAATTGCATGCCCCTTCCCGCTCGGAAAAGCGAAAAACGTTTTGCTTTTTCCTCGCTTATCCGTACCTTTAGATAAGGTACTCACACTCAAAAATGCAAAAACTGTTTTGCATTTTACTCGTTTAATCGTACCTTTGCAGTCGTTAATCGGTTGCAAAGGTATGTATTTGAAGAAAGTTTTGCTATCGTTTTCGCGTGCAGTGTTGTTGCCCATCCGTAGGAATACTTTGTTTTTCGTAGCAATGTATGTGCTGGGCATCGTGACGAACTATGCGGTGCTGGGCAACGGGCGTGGCGCACACGTCTATGACGGATTGTGGACGGAGCTGCTGGTGGACGTGTATGCAGTATGCGCGGTGCTGGCTTTGCTGCCGCAGAACGTGCGGCGGTGGGTGCGCGCGGCGTGTGCAGCAGTGGTCTACGCGGTGACGCTGGCGGATGTTTTCTGCTTTGTCAGGTTCGGTTCGACGCTGAATCCCACGATGCTGCTACTGGCCGGAGAGACAGACGGACGTGAGGCGCGGGAGTTTCTTGCGTCGTATGTGCAGCCTGACGTGCTATTGTCGGGCGTAGGTGCGGTGCTGCTGATAGCAATATTACATGCGGCGGCGGTCGTGGCGTGGCGAAAGGGTGGCTGCCGGAGGCTCGACGCTGCCCGTGCGGCATGGTTGCGACGGCCTTGGTGGACGGATGTGCTGGCTGGCATGGCCGTAGCAGTAGCCGTCGTGTGGTCGGCGGTACTGTCCTGGCCCAACAAACGGGCCATGGCGGAGATGTTTTCGAAGGAAACAGTAGGTGAGGTGGAGCATGAACTGACGAAGAAGGATCATGCGGAATTCTACCTGCCACCCTACCGGCTGGCCTTCAGCGTGTTCTCGAACGGGCTGGCGGCGAAGCAGGTGGACAGGCTCATCGCTGCAAAGGATGCCGCGACGGTGGACAGCTGCACCTTCCGCAGCCCGAATATCGTGCTGATCATCGGCGAAAGCTACAACAAATATCATTCACAACTCTATGGCTACGACAAGGCTACGACTCCGCGACAGGTGCGTCGCAGGCGAACGGACCGTCTGGTGACGTTCACTGACGTGGTGGCTCCGTGGAACCTGACGAGCTTTGTATTCAAGAACGTGTTCTCAATGCATGTCGTGGGACAGCAGGGGGATTGGTGCGACTATCCGCTCTTCCCCGAACTGTTTCGCAAGGCGGGCTACCATGTCTCCTTTATCACCAACCAATTCCTGCCGAAAGCCAAGGAAGCGGTCTATGACTTCTCCGGCGGTTTCTTCCTGAACAACCCTGAACTCAGCCGAGCGCAGTTCGACGTGCGCAACGAACGGGTACATGTGCTCGACGAGGGCATCCTGGACGACTACGACCAGTTGCTGAAACGGGGGCCGATTGGCTATGTGCAGGCCAAGGACGAGGCGGAGAACCGGCTCGAGGGCAACCTGATCATCTTCCATGTGATGGGGCAACACGTCAACTACAATGCCCGCTATCCCAAGAAACAGCGCAAGTGGACGGCCGACGACTATGACCGACCCGATCTGTCGCACAAGAAGCGCGACATTCTGTCGCACTATGACAACGCTACGTTGTACAACGACTCCATCGTCGACCAGATCCTGACACGCTTTGAAGACCAGGAAGCCATCGTCATCTACTTCTCCGACCACGGCGAGGAGTGCTTCGGCGACGGATTCCAGTATTACGGCCGCAACCACAGTGCCGAGATTACACCGCGACTGGCCCACCAAGAGTTCGACATTCCGTTCTGGATATGGTGCTCGCACAGCTATGCCGTGAAGCATCCCGACATCTATCAGCAAGTCATCCAGGCTCGGAACCGCCGTCTGATGACCGATGCCCTGCCCCATCTGCTGCTCTATCTGGCCGGCATCCACGCCAAAGACTATCACGAAGAGTACAATGTGCTCTCTCCGCAATATGACGAACGGCGACCGCGTATCATCAAGAACGGGGTCGACTATGACAAACTGATGAGTGAACAACATGGAAAATAACCTTCTATCGCGTGCCGAATGCAACGCCCTTCGGGGACTGGCCATTATCGGCATCGTCCTGCACAACTACTGCCACTGGCTCCGGCACATTGTCAGGGAGAACGAATATCAGTACTTCCAACGCAATGTGGACGGCCTGCTGCATGCCGTCGGACAACCCGACGCGCTTCTCCCCATCCACCTCCTGTCCTTCTTCGGGCACTACGGAGTGCCGGTCTTCCTCTTCCTGAGTGCCTACGGACTGGTGATGAAGTATGAAGGAGGGGGCGCAGTAGCCGGAATGGCAAGGCGTGAGGCGCAAGACGGCGTGCCCCGCGTGCCGATTCTCCCCTTCCTCCGCGTTCACTTCCTGAAGCTGTTCAAGATGATGTTCGCCGGATACGTCGCCTTCACCTTCATAGATGCCATCACCCCCGGCTCATTCCACAACCACTGGGCACTCATCATGGCTCAGCTGGGTATGGTGAACAACCTCCTGCCAAATCCAGACGATGTCATCTGGCCGGGACCATACTGGTTTTTCGGGCTGATGCTGCAGCTTTATGTCCTCTACCGGCTCCTGCTCTACCGCCGCCATTGGGGGGTGACAGTGGGGCTGATGGTCGCCTGCACCGCCGCACAGATGATTTGCGGAGCAGAGAGCAGCGAACTCAACTACCTGCGCTACAATTTCATCGGCGGCATGCTGCCCTTCGGGCTCGGACTGTTGTATGCCCGCTATGGCAAATCCATGAAGAAGAACCTTCTGGCGGCCTGCCTGCTCGTCAGCCTGTGCCTGACCTGTATCTTTTCGATGAGCTATTACAGCTGGTTCTTCGTACCCCTGTTCATCCTGACAGGCTCCGTCGCCTTCATCAAGGTCCTGCCTGCTTCTGCCTATGGCTGGATGGAATGGGTGGGAAGCCTCTCAGCCGCCCTGTTTGTCTGCCACCCCATCACGCGGAAGGTGTTTATCCCCGTCAGCCATCGCGGAGATGTCTACACAGGATTGCTGCTCTACATCCTCGCCTCCATTGCCCTGGCGTGGCTTTTCCGCGAACTCATGAAACGAATCCCTAATCCACGATGACCATGAAAAACATCGAAACAGGCCACCTGAGCCGCTTCCGCGGCGAACTGATGGGAGCTGCCATGCTCTTCATCATGTGTTTCCATGTCTACCTGCCCCGCACGGATGCCTTCTATGGTCTCTACAGGATGGGAAACATCGGTGTCGACATATTCTTCTTCCTCAGCGGCATCGGACTGTGGTATTCCTGGACGAAGATGCGCGAAGGAGCGGCAACGCCGAAAGCCCCCTTCGCCCGTGACTATGCCTCCTTCCAGCGTCGGCGACTGTTGCGTATCTATCCGGTGTGGCTCCTCGTGGCTGGAAGCTTCTACACCTATGACTATTTTACGCATGGCGGACACTCCAACACCCTTGCCGACCTCTTCGGAGACATCCTCATCAACTGGGACTTCTGGCTCCACGACGAACCCACCTTTTGGTATATCCCTGCCACGATGATGCTCTATCTCTTCGCCCCGCCCTATATGGAACTCATCCGCAAGCATCCCCTCTACCGCTGGCTGCCCTTGGTCGCCGTGATGTGGTGCGTCGTCGTACAGTGGGTGACACCCGTCCACACTGCCGTCGGGCACATCGAGATCTTCTGGAGCCGCATACCCATCTTCCTGATTGGCATCAACATGGCCGAGGCCGTCCGCCGGAAAGACACCCTTGAAGGCTCAGCCCTCGTCCTGCTGCTGTTGCTTTTCCTCTTTCCGCTCTCCACCAGCATCTGGTTGGAGCAGGTACGCCACGGCAAATTCCCCCTGTTCGTGGAACGGATGCTCTACATCCCGCTCACCGTCAGCGGCCTGTTGCTACTGACCCGTGTCCTCGACGGAGCCCCGCAGTGGCTCAACCGCGGGCTGCGCTTCGTCGGCGGCATCAGCCTTGAAGTCTATCTCCTTCATGTGCAGTTCGTGCTGGTCCATCTGGAGAAGCTCGGTTGGGGCTACTGGCCTAAAGCCTTGGCCTGTATCGCCATTACACTGCCCCTTGCCTGGATGCTCCATCAGGCCGTAGACAAGCTGATGAAACGACTTCATTTATAATGAATGATTTATAACTAATAGTTCCCTGTCCAACCAAACGACCACCCCCAAAAACGACCAAACGCCCATGAAGCCCATCCTACGACTCATCCGACCCAAACAGTGGATCAAGAACCTCTTCGTCTTCATACCGATGTTCTTCGGAGGAAGCCTCCTCAACGTGCCAGACATCCTTGCCAGTGCCGTCACCTTCCTCTCCTTCAGCCTTGCGGCATCCAGCATCTACTGCTTCAACGACCTCATCGACGTGGAAGCCGACCGCCGACACCCCGTGAAGTGTCGCCGTCCCATAGCCAGTGGAGCCGTCAGTGTGCGCACTGCCTACCTGCTCATGGGGCTGCTGTTTGCCCTCTCCATGGCCGTGCTGCTGTTGCTCCGCATCGTCCCCGAAGCCCGTCAGGCCCTGCCGGGAGTACTCGGCGTCATCCTTTTCTATTGGTTGCTCAACCTGGCCTACTGCGCCCGACTCAAGCAGTACGCCATCCTCGACGTGTGTATCGTAGCCTTCGGTTTCGTACTACGCATCCTGGCCGGCGGACTGGCCACGGAGGTTTGGCTGAGCAAGTGGATTGTGCTGATGACCTTCCTGCTGACACTCTTCCTCTCTTTTGCCAAGCGGCGCGACGACGTGTTACGCATGAACGAGACCGGCGAGGCTCCACGCCAGAACACCAGCCGTTACAACCTGACTTTCATCAACGAAGCCATCACCATCACGGCTTCCGTCACCTTGGTGTGCTACATCATGTATACCGTTTCGCCGGAAGTATCGGCCAACTTCCATACCGACCACCTCTATCTGACCAGCGTCTTCGTGCTCCTCGGACTCCTGCGCTACATCCAGATAGCCGTCGTCGACAAACAAAGCGGCGACCCCACGAAAGTCATCCTGCGCGACCGCTTCACCCAACTCATTGTCGTGGCATGGGGCCTGAGCTTTCTCGTCATCATCTATCTTCTCTGACGGATCGGCATCTTCCCCGCCATCCTCTCCCTACTCTTTGAGTTTTTCAGCACGAAAAGGCTCC
>CAMHEA010000035.1 GCA_946184025.1 uncultured Prevotella sp. | reverse complement strand
GCGGTTTTCTTCATTATCTCTTCATTATATCACTCGAAATGTCGGATGAACCTTAAAAATTGCCGCAAGTAAGCCCCATTTGGATAACAAGTAAGGCTTACTTAGAAAAAAAGGAGCCTCACTTAGGTAAAAGAGAAGGCTTCGTCATTGCAAAAGAGAAGTTTCATCAGAGTCACAAGCAAGCACCCGGCAGCAGTACAAACAACGACTTCCGAGGAGGCCGAAAACGGAATCATTATAAAACCGCACCCTTTTCAAGCAAAAAGAAGCCAATCGGGAGCCTTGAGATGCAAATTGAAAGAGGCTTGAAAATAATTATCAGAAAAGGCAAAATATCCTGGAAAAAAGCGAGGTTGTTTGCATTTATTTTTCTATATTTGCAAAGGAAAACACACATCGGACACCGTCCGATATCCATCACGGCTCTGGCCATGTTCCAACCTCTGTTAAGCCATGCAATATATTGCACTACCTAATACGGAAAAACGACAGCTTCCCTTCTATCTGGCGATGGAAGAATATGTGGCTCGGCATATTCAGACCGAGGACTGCTTTTTTATGTGGCAGGTAGAACCTACAGTGATTTTCGGACGCAACCAACTGATAGACACAGAAGTGAACACAGCCTATTGCCGCGAGCACGGAATCAAGTTGTTTCGCAGGAAAAGCGGTGGCGGCTGTGTATATGCCGACTGGTCGAACATCATGTTTTCGTACATCACCACAGAAGAAGCCGTTGCCTTTACTTACCACCGCTATGTCAGCATGGTGGTCGGCGTGTTGCAGAAACTGGGAATCCCGGCAAGTGCCAGCGGTCGTAACGACGTGCTCATCGAAGGCCGCAAGGTTTCGGGCAACGCCTTCTACCGTATTCCGGGAAGAAGCATCGTGCATGGTACGATGCTCTACGACACGGACAGGGAGCACATGGCAAAGGCCATCACGCCTGCCGATGAGAAGCTGCAAAGCAAGGGAGTGAACAGCGTCAGGCAACACATTGCCCTTCTCAAAGACTACACGACGCTGTCACTGGATGCCTTCAAGGATTTCATCCGCACCACCCTCTGCGACAACGAGTACATGCTGACGGAAAAAGATGTCTCGGCCATTGAAGAACTGATGCAGGAATATCTCACAGATGCTTTCATCTACGGCCACAATCCGGGTTATACGGTTGTAAAAAAGAAGCATCTGGACGGTGTCGGAATGTTTGAGATTCAGCTTGAACTAAAAGAAGGTATCATCAAGAATATCAATATAATGGGAGATTTCTTCCTTATTGGCGACCTCGATGCCGGCATACTTCATCTGCTCAGGGGCGTACCACTGGAACGAACAGCGTTGGAAACCACTCTCCCGTCACATCTGGAAGATGTCATCCTTCATCTGAAGAAAGCAGATTTCATAGAAATGCTATTGCAAGAAAATTAAAACCTTAATAGATATGGAAGTAAAACACACCTGCCTGCACGACAAGCATGTTACCTTGGGAGCCTTGATGACTCCTTTTGCAGGTTTCGACATGCCCATCCAGTACACTAACATCACTGACGAGCACCATGCTGTCCGTACGGCATGCGGCGTCTTCGATGTCAGTCACATGGGAGAAGTCATCATCAATGGCCCCGATGCCGAAAAGTACGTCAACTACATCTTCACGAACGACATCAAGGACGCACCCGACGGAAAGGTTTTCTATGGCATGATGTGCTACGAAGACGGCGGAACGGTTGACGACCTGTTGGTGTATAAAATCAGCAGTCATTGCTTCTTCCTCGTCATCAATGCTGCCAACATCGAAAAAGATGTGGAATGGATGCAGACACAGGCTCAATCATTTGACATTGAGTTGGACCACGCGTCAGAGCGTTTCGGACAGTTGGCCGTACAAGGTCCTGATTCAGAAAGGATTGTCGAGAATGTATTGAACCTTCCGTGCAAGGATTTAACATTCTACACTTGCAAGACCATTGACGGTTCCGGTGAAATGCTATACCTGAGCCGTACTGGATATACGGGCGAGGACGGATTTGAAATCTATGCGTCACATGCCTATATCCGTGAAGCTTGGGACAAGCTGATGGAAGCTGGCGTGAAGCCATGCGGACTAGGCTGTCGCGACACCTTGCGATTCGAAGTGGGGCTTCCGCTCTACGGAGATGAACTCTCCCGCGAAATTTCTCCCATCATGGCCGGACTTGGTTTCTTTGTAAAATTCGACAAAGAAACGTTCATCGGCAAAGAAGCCCTCTTGAAACAAAAGACCGAAGGCGTTGCAAGGAAGCTCGTGGGCATAGAACTGGCAGACAAAGCCATACCACGCCATGGCTATGCCGTACTGAAAGACGGTCGGCAGGTAGGAGAAGTGACGACGGGCTATCATTGCCTCTCAGTGGACAAGAGCGTATGTATGGCACTCGTCGAGGCCGCCTGCGCTCCGCTCGGAACGGAACTGGACATCCAGATACGCAAAAAAGTGTTCCCCGGAACCGTTGTCAAAAAGAAGTTCTACGAAAAACACTATAAGAAATAAATGCGAGGGATGGATTTTCTCCCATCACTATATAAAGAAGAATAACAAAACACATAAAAAGAATCGATTATGGCAAAGATTATGGAAGGACTCTATTACTCTGAGTCACACGAGTTTGTAAAGATTGAAGGCGAGTTTGGTTTCATTGGTATTACCGATTTTGCACAGAACGCATTGGGAAACGTGGTGTATGTTGACATGCCTGAAGTAGACGACGAGGTGGAGGCCGGCGAGGACTTCGGTGCCGTTGAGAGCGTAAAGGCAGCAAGCGACCTGATTGCACCTGTCAGCGGTGTCGTCGTGGAAGTGAATGAGGCGCTGGAGGAAGAACCTGAGCTGCTCAACAAAGATGCTTTCGCCAACTGGATCATCAAGGTTGAATTGTCGGACAAGACCGAACTTGACAACCTGATGGATGCAGAAGACTACAAGACTTTCTGTGAAAAATAGTTTCCGCATGCCATTTTGAGTTCCTAAGAATGATGCAATACAAGTATTTCCCCCACACAGAGGAAGATGTAAGGCTGATGCTCGACAAAATCGGCGTACAGACTCTTGACGACCTCTATGCCGACGTTCCTGACAGCGTACGACTGAAGGATGGATACGCACTCCCAGAGGCTTTCAGCGAGATAGAGCTGCGCAAGCTTTTCGAGGAGATGAGCATGTATAACCAGCCGCTCACAGTCTTCGCCGGAGCCGGATGCTATGACCATTATGCCCCATCCGTCGTACAGAACCTTATTGAGCGTTCTGAGTTTCTGACCAGCTACACTCCCTATCAGGCAGAAATATCACAAGGAACGCTGCACTACATTTTCGAGTATCAGTCCATGATGGCCGAACTGACAGGAATGGACATCTCCAATGCGTCCATGTATGACGGTGCAACGGCCACGGCCGAAGCCGCCATGATGGCCGTAGCACATGCCAAGAAAGCCAATCGGGTGCTCGTTTCAGAAACCATCGACCCCAAGACATTGCGAGTTGTCAATACCTATGCTCGTTTCCACGGTATCCAGATAGACACGATCGCGACCAAAGACGGAGTAACCGACAAGGTCGACATGGAACAAAAGTTAAACAAAGGCGGTGTTGCTGGCGTGATTGTACAGCAACCAAACTACTTCGGTATCGTTGAAGACTACACAGGCTATGCTGACTTATGCCACAACCAGAAAGCCTTGTTCATCATGAACAGCATCGCTGCCGATTTGGCCGTCTTGAAGACACCCGGTGAATGGGGAGCCGATGTAGCCGTCGGAGAAGGACAGAGTTTGGGAATCCCCATGTCTTTCGGCGGTCCCGGTATCGGTTACATGTGTTGTACGGAAAAACTGATGCGCAAACTGCCCGGACGTATCGTCGGAATGACAAAGGACAACCGAGGACAACGCGCTTTCGTGCTCACCCTTCAAGCTCGCGAACAGCACATCCGCAGGCAAAAAGCCACATCAAACATCTGCTCCAACCAAAGCCTGATGGCTCTTTATGTGACTATCTATCTCTCAGTCATGGGAAAAGAAGGCTTCAAGGAAGCGGCAGAACTGTCATACGCGGGTGCCCACTATCTCTACGATGCGTTGCTGAAGACGGGTTATTTTAAACCGACCTACCAACAGCCATTCTTCAACGAGTTCTGTCTCACTTATGACGGCGACATTGACCAACTGCAAGAAGAATGCACCTTAATGGGTTTCATGGCTGGCGTGAAGATCGACGAGCACACGCTGATGTTCGCCGTGACCGAACAGCGCACCCAAGAGGAGATTGATGACTTCGTAAATACCATTCAAACACTGAGGGAGGAAAAGGCATGAACAGAGAACTATATGGAAACCTTATCTTTGAACTGTCGAAGAAAGGCCGCAAGGGATACTCACTTCCCAAGTCATCCTACGATTACAAGACCACCGACCTGCCACAGCAGCTGCTCCGCCAAGCCGATGCCGACCTGCCGGAGTGTGACGAGCTGACCGTGGTACGCCATTACACCAACCTCAGCCACAACAACTTCGGAGTCAACGACGGCTTTTATCCGCTCGGATCGTGTACAATGAAATACAATCCCCTTATCAACGAAGAAATTGCAGCATTGAAATCATTCGCCGGACTCCATCCCCTACAGCCCGCCGACACCTGTCAATGGGCACTCAACGTATACTACGACTTGCAGAAAGCCCTCGCCGAACTCACCGGACTCAGCGAATTCACCTTGAATCCATGTGCAGGAGCCCACGGAGAACTCACCGGTCTGATGGTCATACGCTCCTATCACCAAGCCCACGGAGACGAACGGCGCACCAAAGTCATCATTCCAGACTCCGCCCACGGCACAAACCCAGCTTCGGCAGCGGTCTGCGGCCTCGAAGTTGTTGAAGTGAAGAGCATGCCTGACGGCACCGTCGACCTCGAAAGCCTACAGACTCTCCTGCAAGAGCATGCCAACGAGGTGGCCGCCATGATGATGACAAATCCCAACACTGTCGGAATGTTTGAGAAACGCATCCCCGAGATAGCCCGACTCGTCCATGACTGCGGTGGACTGATGTACTACGACGGAGCCAATCTCAACCCAATGCTGGGTGTAGCCCGGCCTGGAGACATGGGATTTGACGTGATGCACATCAATCTACACAAGACTTTCTCCACCCCACACGGTGGCGGCGGTCCTGGTTGCGGTCCCGTCGGCGTACGAAAAGGACTGGAGAAGTATCTCCCCACGCCACGCGTCGTTTTCCAAGAAGACCTCCAAGCACTGACCGTTGAGACCAACAATGAAGACACTTTGGGTAGTATCGGCAACTTCTTTGGCAACTTCGGTGTCATGTTGAAAGCCTATGCCTATATCCTCTCATTGGGAAAAGAGCATGTCAAGATGGTCGGTCCGTTGGCAACACTCAATGCCAATTACATCAAAGAGTCGCTGAAAGACCTCTACGAGTTGCCCATCGACGGAGTATGCAAGCACGAATTTGTCTTTGATGGACTAAAAGACAAGTCTACAGGAGTCACGACCATGGACATCGCCAAGCGTCTTCTCGACTACGGCTATCATGCACCCACTATCTATTTCCCCCTGCTCTTTCATGAAGCCATGATGATAGAGCCTACCGAAAGTGAGTCGAAGGAAACCATCGATGCCTTCATCCATGTGATGCGCACCATCGCTCAGGAAGCAAAGGAACGCCCAGAGGTGGTGAGAACGGCCCCACACAACACGCCTATCGGCCGTGTTGACGACGTACAGGCTGCCAAACAGCCCGTGCTGACCTATCAAAGTATAATCAAAAAATGCCCGTAGGCTAAATGGAAAATGATAAATGGAAATAATAAAATCAAACACCCAAATCCCATGACTACCGATCTCATCATCATCGGAAGCGGACCTGGAGGCTATCGCGCCGCTGAATACGCAGCAAAGAATGGCCTGCAAGTTGTCATCTTTGAAGGAGCACACGCCGGAGGAACCTGTCTGAACTGCGGATGTATCCCCACCAAGACCCTCCTTCACGAAGCATCGCTCCCCCATCCCGACTACAATAGAGCGTCCACGCACAAGGAAACCGTCGTCAGTCAGCTCCGTGCAGGCGTGGAACAACTCATGGCCCAGCCCCACATCACCCTCATACAGGGATGGGCAGCCTTCAAGGACTCCCACACCATAACCTGCAACGGCACCGACTACGAAGCACCGAACATCATCATTGCCACAGGCTCCAGTCCCAAACAGCCTCCCATCAGCGGCATTGACCATCCCCGCGTGCTCAACTCCACCCAGCTGCTGTCCGTTCCCGCTCCCCCCGCCACCCTCCTTATCATCGGAGCCGGAGTTATCGGCATGGAGTTCGCTTCCATCTTCCACCGTTTCGGCACCCGTGTCACCATTGTAGAATACCTCAAGGAATGCCTCCCAGCCACTGACAGCGACCTGGCCAAACGTCTGCGTAAGAATATGGAAAAACAAGGAATCACCTTCCACATGCAGGCCGCAGTGAAAAGCATTGACGAGACAGGTATCGTCTTCGAACAAAAAGGCAAGGAACAGCATCTTGACGTAGATGCCATACTCATCGCCACAGGCCGGCAACCCAACACAGCAGGGTTGAATCTTGAAGCCGCAGACATCCTCTACGACCGCCAAGGCATCCATACCGATCCCGAGACGATGCTCGTCCGACACACCGAGGGCCATTCCACAAGAAACACGGGTGTCGGCATCTATGCTATTGGCGATGTCAACGGCCAGTCACTCCTAGCCCATGCCGCCACCATGCAAGGCATCCGTGCTGTCAACCACATTCTCGGACGACCTGACAACATCCACCTTGACATCATGCCAGCCGCCGTTTTCACCACCCCGGAAATTGCCGGCGTAGGTCTTACAGAAGACCAATGCCGACAACAAGGTATCGCCTGCACCAGCAAGAAAGGCTTCTACCGAGCCAACGGCAAGGCATTGGCCAGCGATTCAACCGAAGGACTGCTCAAGCTAATCGTTGCCGATGACGGCAGACAAATCCTCGGAGCACACTGCATGGGAGCCCACGCCGCCGACATCATTCAGGAAGTGACCGCACTGATGAACCTCCATGCCACCATTGACCAGCTGAAGGACATCGTCCACATACACCCCACCCTCGGAGAAATTCTCCTTGACACTGCACAGCAGTTCTAAAGCACCATGCATCGCCAATCATCAATTCTGCATTGGCGATGCATCCTTCTTTAAGAAGATTTCAAAACACAATCCTCCCCCGCCATTCCTGCAAGCCGTGATGCAACCTCCATGCAAGAGGATGGCATTCTTGACAATGGCCAGCCCGAGTCCCGTTCCTCCCATGCCACGGCTTCGACCCTTGTCAACACGATAAAAGCGTTCGAAGAGACGAGGAAGATGCTCATCGGCAACCCCCACCCCATTGTCACAGAACCGGATATGGACACCGTCAGCCAGTTCCTTCGCCGTGATGCTGATCGTCGTATGCGCACCCGCATAGTTCACCGCATTGTCCATCAGATTCCGAAACGCGCTGTAGAGCAACGACGCATTGCCCCGCACCGACAGCCTTTCTGGCATGGACACATGAAGTTCCATCTGCTCCTTCTCCAACGCCAAGGCCGTTTCCTGTGCTATCTCCTCCATCATGCGCCGCAGGTCAACCTCGTCAAACCCGTACAAATCCGGTGCATAGTCAATCCTGTTGAGCGTAGCTATATCATGCAGGAGAGCCGTCAGACGTTGTGCCTGTGCATGACTCCGCCCGATAAACTGCCGACGGAGCCCCTCGTCCATTTCTGGATTGTCCACCAGCGTCTCCATATACCCCAAAATGCTGGCAACGGGAGTCTTCAGTTCGTGAGCAATATTCTGCGTCAGCTCCCGGCGCATCACACTGTTGTGTTCCGACCATTCCCTGCTGATACGTTCATCCATCCGTTTGGAATAACGGTGGAGAACCCAGCCCAACCCCAGCATCACAAGCAGGGAGAAGCCTAACAGATGCCAGTCCCACTTCTCCGACAATGGTTCCCATGTCCGTCGGTCGTAGTCCTCAAAGAGAAAGAACACCACTCCATAAGCCAGAAAGATGCCCATGACACTCAGAAACATTTTCCTGCCCTCCGTCAGTTGATTCCTTTTTACCATTTCATCATTGTTTTTTATCCTGGTATCGCAGACGGACGACCCCGTCCTGCTTTCCTTATGACACCTCAAATACATAGCCGAACCCCTGCCGGGCTATAATATGGGCAGCATACCGCCCTATCTTCTTTCGCAAACGAGTGATGTTCACATCCACCGTACGGTCAGTGACAATGACCTTCTGCGGCCAAACCATCCCGATCAGCTCCCCACGCGAAAATACATGGCCACGGCGCGACAGCAACACACACAGCAAGTCAAACTCCGTCTTCGTCATGGCAACCTCCATGCCGTCCACCTCCACCGTCTTCCGTTCCAAGTCCACCTTCAAGCCCTCATGTTCCAACCCAGGCAACGGCTCCGCAAGGAGCTGGCTCCGATGCAGCACGGCACGGACTCTGGCCAGAACTTCCTTCACTGAGAACGGTTTGGCAATATAATCATCCGCCCCCAGCGAGAATCCGAGAAGCAAATCATCCTCTTTATCCTTTGCCGTGAGGAAGATAATGGGCACAGCCGCCGTCCGTTCCTGTTTCCGTAACAACCTGGCAAGTTCAAATCCAGACATTCCCGGCATCATTATGTCGAGCAAGACCAACTGAAACGGGCAGCCATGTCCCTTCCGCACGCCTTGTCCGTCCATCTTTTCCAGAGCCTCCTCGGCTGAACAGGCCGTCTCCACTTCATAGCCCACATTCTTGAGGTTGAATTTCAGAATCTCGCACAAATCCAACTCATCGTCAACCACAAGGATTCGGCATTCTCTTTCCATTTTCCCCATCCTTTTGATATGCTATAAAATGATGATAAGACTAAATTCCTCACAAAGGTAACAAATCTCATACAAAATCAGAAAAATATGGGCGATTAAAATGATTGTGTAGGTATCATTCATCCATTCAGCCGCGCTTCGACGACGTTCACGACATAATCAGCCAGTTTTTCAAGTCCACCGACGATATCCATATACAACGTTCCGACAGCATAGTCGTAGCGATGGTCGTTGACATCAGCCACATTCTGCTCCCTCAGCCGGTCACGCAACTGGTTGATATTCCCCTCTATGGCCATCGTGCGTTCCATGCTCATCCGCTCCCGCCTACCCTTAAGCACCGAAAGCATCTCAGCAAGGCTTTCACCCACCAATTCCATCATTTTCTCTATATTCTGACCGACCTCTTGGGGGAACTCCACGCGCTGTTCAAACTTTCTGTTCAGTGTCCGGGCCACGTTGTAACAGGCATCACCGATACTCTCCATCTCGCTTATCTGACGCATCATTGACCGTATCTTGGCCTTCGTGGAATCCGACAGATGCGCATCGCTCACTTGCTCCAGATAGGTAGCAATCTCGATCTCCATCCGATCGGAAATACCTTCATATTTTTCGACACGCGAATAGAGTTTCACGAAGGCATCGTCGCGTGTCTCTGTCCTCAGCATCTTCACCATACCAAACATCCTGTCGGTACGCTCTCCATAGTGCACAATCTCCCGTTGTGCCTGCAAGACAGCAATCTCAGGAGTCTGCATAATGCCACCCTGGATATAGCGCAAGCGTACCGGCTCCTCTATTTCCTCCACACCGGCACTTCCCTCAGCACTTCCCGGACGGATAACCCAACAGACAATGCGCTCAATCTGCGGGATGAAACCTATCAGGATGAACGTGTTTGTCAGATTGAAGCAGGTGTGAAATGCAGCCAGGACAGCACTCAGCTTGGCCGCATTGGCCAGAAACACAGCCCCATCCACGCTTTCCTTACTCATGGTCACATCATAGCCGACAAATCCGCAAACCATGTCGATGAACGGGTGGAAGACCAGAAGAATCCAACATACGCCAAAAAGATTAAAGAACATGTGGGCAAAAGCTGCGCGACGTGCCTGCGTACTGGCCGACATGGCAGCCAGATTGGATGTCACCGTCGTACCGATGTTTTCTCCCATCACCAGCGCAATGCCCTGATAGATGGGCAGCGCACCACTCGAACAAAGTATCATCGTAATAGCCATGACCGCTGCCGAAGATTGCACGCACATGGTCAGCACACCGCCAATCAACAAGAAGATGAAGGTGGTTGCATAGCTGTGTGCATCAAAACTGGAAAAGAAACTCAGCACCGCCTCATTCTCCCCCAGATGCATGTCCACCCCCGTCTGCCGCAAGGTGCCTAATCCTAAGAAAAGAAAGGCAATGCCAAAAAGAAAGTCTCCCACATCAGCGTGCTTTTTCTTATAGATGAGAAACATAGCCACAAAAAATACCGGCCACACAAAGTCTGTGATATTAAAGGAAAAGCCCGCCGACATGATCCAAGCCGTCAGTGTCGTGCCGATATTAGCTCCCATGATGACCGAGATGGCCTGCGCCAGGGTGAGCAGCCCCGCATTGACAAAGGAAACGGTCATCACCGTCGTGGCCGTCGAACTCTGTACGGCAGCCGTAACAAACAACCCCGTCAGCATACCCGTAAACCGATTGGTCGTCATGGCACCCAGCACATGCCGCAACTGCGGCCCCGCCATTTTTTGCAACGTATCGCTCATCAGCTTCATACCGAAGATCAACAAAGCCAGTGAGCCCAACAATCTAAACGTAATCAACAGATAATCCTGTTCCATAAACTCATATTGCTAATTGTACAAACCGCCCCGTCATCCGAAACAGCATACAAAAATACATCAATCCTTGCCCATCGGAAAATGAAACATGTTACGATTCTGTTACATTTCACCCTTGCGTAACATCACCAAGCACTTCATCCGCTTGCCAATATAGGCTAAATTACGTTGTAATATAGGCTGTATTACTTTCCAATATAGCCTTTATTAGTCCGCAAAACAGCCTATATTACTCCATGAAAGCCCATAACGGGAGGAACGGAAGGGGCTGAAACGGAAAGAAGGGAAAGCATTTCCGCCATTTGTGTAAACAAAGAAGGAAGATTTCTTCGTAACTTTGCAACAGGAAAATAAGGATTTCCGAAAGGAAAAAGAATCCCGCATGTTTAACGAAAGAAAAATCAAGAAAGAATGGAAAAAACAAAACTGAGCAATGGCATGGAAATGCCGCTATTGGGATATGGTGTGTTTCAAGTGAATCCACAGGAGTGCGAGCGGTGTGTCACGGATGCGTTGCGTGTGGGCTATAGACTCATTGACACGGCACAGGCCTACTTCAACGAGGAAGGCGTTGGTGCAGCAATGGCCAAAAGCGGTATCCCGCGCGAGGAAATCTTCCTCACCACAAAGGTGTGGATATCGAACGCCGGCGAGGAAAAAGCGGCGCGGAGCATCGACGAGAGCCTCCGCAAACTACAGACGGACTATATTGACCTGCTCCTCATTCACCAGGCCTACGGCGATGTGTTCGGAACATGGCGTGCCATGGAACGCGCCTATCGTGAAGGAAAGGTGCGTGCCATCGGTGTCAGCAACTTTCAGGAAGCACGTTTCTTCGATTTCGCTCACTATGTGGATGTGAAACCGATGGTGAACCAGCTGCAATGCAATGCACTTGTGCAACAGCGCGGCATCGAGGGCATGCTGAACAACTTCAACACCCGCATGATGGCGTGGGGGCCGTTGGGCGGTCAGGGAGTCGACGGAGTCATTGGCAGCGAGCTGCTGGCCAACATTGGACGGCCATACGGCAAGAGTGCCGCACAAGTGGCTCTTCGGTGGCTGACACAGCGCGGAATTGTGGCGATTCCCAAGAGTACGCACCGCGAACGCATGGAGCAGAATATAGACATCTTCGACTTCCACCTGACCGACGAGGAGATGCAACAGATTGCCACCATGAACCAGCACGACACAGGAACCGTCAACTTCAGTGATGCACAATTTGTGAAATATCTCATTGAGACCTACGGATAAGTATGAAGAAAAAACTGATACAGAACTCATAATAGCAAACTTTTAATCAGCAAAGACAATGAAAACAAGTAAATATCTGATGGTTGCAGCCGCCCTGCTCATGTCTGTGGCTTGCAACGGAACGCAGAAAAGCGACACAAACGTAAATCAAAGAGAAGACAGCCAAGGCACGGCTGCGATAAAAACAGACGGAAAGGCACTGGTGGTATTTTTCTCCCATGCAGGAGAAAACTATTCCGTCGGCAACGTGAAAACAGGCAATACGAAAGTGGTAGCTGACTATATTACGGAACTGACGGGTGCCGACCAGTTTGAAATCAAGACGGATAAATACGACGGCATGGCCTACAAGCCGCTGTGCGACCTTGCCAAGGAAGAACAGGAAAAGGGCGAGCTGCCCCCATTTGAGGGCGAGCCGGCATCTCTGGATCAATATGACACGGTCTTCATCGGCGGTCCCGTGTGGTGGGGAACTTATCCACAAGTGATGTTTTCCTTCTTCAAGAAATATGACTTAAACGGAAAGACACTCATCCCATTTACCACCCACGAAGGAAGCGGACTCGGCAACTGCGTTGACGACGTGAAGGAAGCCTATCCCAACGCAGTAGTCACGGGTGCATTCTCCCTCTACGGCCACGAAGTACGCACGGGAAAGGATAAGGTGGAAAAATGGTTGAAGAAGCTGGGATTCATAAAATAGAATGAGATTAGAACGAAAGAGAATGTGGAGGCTACAATCGGGGTGGTCTCCACATTTTTAATATATAATAGTTGATATTTGGTAGTTTCAGAAAGTTTTTCTATCTTTGCAAAGCCTGTTTATGGCAGACTTAAGGAAATAAAGAATAAACACATAAATAAAGAAGATTATGAAACTCGACGGAAGAAGAGAAAGCAACAACTTTGAAGACCGGCGCGGTATGAGCGGCGGCCAAATGGCGGGTATCGGTATCGGTGGCATCGTGCTGATTGCGCTGATGACGTTCCTTACCGGAGGAAACATCGGAGACGTGATTAACAATGTGGGGCAGCAGATGACACAGGTTCAGGAAGCTACGCCAGACAATGTGCAGCGAGAGTTTACGGCGGAAGAACAAGCGCAAGCCAAGTTCTGCCGACAGGTGCTGGCTTCGACGGAGGACGTGTGGACGGCAGTGTTCCAGAAGATGGGACGCAGCTACCAGCCACCGACGTTGGTGCTCTTCACGAACAGCGTACAGAGTGCCTGCGGCGGTGCTACGGCAGCGGTGGGTCCGTTCTATTGTTCGGGCGATCAGAAACTGTATATAGACCTTTCTTTCTTTACGCAGATGGAACGGCAGTTGGGTGCACCCGGCGATTTTGCCCGCGCCTACGTCATTGCCCATGAGGTGGGTCACCATGTGGAAAACCTACTGGGTTCGCTGGGGCAAGCTCATGCACAGATGAACCGCATGAGCAAGGCTGATGCGAACCGGATAAGCGTGCGGCTGGAGCTGCTGGCCGACTACTATTCGGGTGTTTGGGCTCACTATGAAGACCAGGCTTTCGGCTCTTTGGAACAAGGTGACATTGAAGAAGCAATCAAGTGTGCCCACCAGATTGGCGACAACTACCTGCAAAAAACGCAGCAGGGATATGTGGTACCCGAATCCTTTACCCACGGAACAAGCGAACAGCGCATGAAATGGCTGAAGCTGGGCTATCAGACGGGTAACATGAACACGACGACTTTCGACAAGTCGGATGCGGAGTTGTAAGATTTAGGATACAGGGCGTTTAGAATACGGAACGTTTAGGTTTTAAAGTTTGAACTTAGGGTGAAGAAAAAAGGACTGGACGGCAACTTTTCCCGTCGGTGGAAAAGTTGGTGGAAAAAATTATGTATCCCATTCAACTGGTACAGAAACCTGTATCGGGGGCGTGCTTGGTACACTAAGACGGCCTTAGGCTTGGTGTCGATGGTCGTTGCCGTACTGATTTGGTTTGGAATGGTCGACATCAATTTCCTTTGGCTGTTCGGCAAGTCACCCGGTTTTCTCACGATCACGGCTCCACAAACCCATGAGGCATCAGAAATCTATAGTGCCGACGGGGTGCTCATCGGAAAGTTCTATGAGGAAAACCGTACCCCTGTGGACTATCAGGATGTCAGTCCCCATTTCTGGCATGCGCTGATAGATACGGAGGATGAGCGTTTCTATGCCCATCATGGTGTAGACGTGTGGGGCGTAATGGGTGCAATGAAGGATGCCATGACGGCAAAGGGTGCCCGTGGAGCCTCAACACTGACACAGCAGCTGGCCAAAAACATGTTCCATATGAGAACACGGAAGGCGGGTGGGCTCTTAAACAAGATCCCCCTCTTGCGTGTAGCGATTGTGAAGACAAAGGAGTGGATTATTGCGACCAAGATAGAGCTGATCTACAACAAGGAAGATATTCTGAAGATGTATGCCAACACGGTGGATTTCGGCAAACAGGCATACGGTATCAAGACGGCAGCCAAGACGTATTTTAACACGGCTCCAAAGGACCTGACGGTGGATCAGGCTGCCGTGTTGGTGGGTATGTTGAAGGCTACGACATACTACAACCCGATCTATCAGCCGGAACATGCACGACAACGACGCGACGTGGTACTGGACAACATGGTTCGGCACGGCCATCTGTCACATGCCGAGCGTGATTCCCTGACGGCTGTCCCCATCCGACTTGACGTAAACATTGAGGAGAAGAATGCCGGACAGGCGATCTACTTCCGTGAGGCCGTAGCCAAGCACTTGGAGGAATGGGCCATTGATAACAATTACGACTTATACCAAAGTGGGCTGAAGATATATACGACCATAGACTCTCGTATGCAGAAGTATGCAGAACAGGCCGCGGCAAAGCAGATGAGGCAGGTGCAAAGTAGCTTTAACAGCCACTGGGGGGCACAGGAACCTTGGCGTGACGAACGCGGACGGCTGATTCCGCACTTTATTGAGGACATTGCCAAGCGACAACCTTTCTACAAAGCACTTGAAGCGCGCTTCCCCAACCAGCCCGACAGCATGGTTTACTATCTGAACAAGAAGCACCGAGTACGCCTGTTTGACTACGAGAAGGGAACGATCTACCGCGAAATGTCGTCGCTGGACTCCATCCGCTACATGGTCAGGTTCATGCACTGCGGCATGGTGGCTATGGAACCGGAAACGGGCGAAGTGAAGGCATGGGTTGGTGACATTGACTTCAAGTCGTGGCAATATGACAAGGTGACTGCCATGCGACAGCCAGGTTCCACATTTAAGCTATTTGTCTACGCCGAAGCGATGAATCAAGGTTTCACACCATGTACCATCCGATGCGACGAGCCCGTCTCGCTGAATGTCATCGACGCAAAAACGGGTGCAGAAGTGAAGTGGACTCCATCCAATGCCAACGGCAAGTTTTCGGGTGATTCGCTGACGTTGAAGGAAGCCTTTGCCCGTAGCGTCAATTCCGTAGCAGTCAGACTGGGGCAGCAGGTGGGTATCCGCAACATCATTCGGACAGCGCAAGACATGGGTATCAAGAGTGAACTGCGCGATGAGCCGTCGCTGGCACTGGGTGCCTCCGACGTGAACTTGCTGGAGATGGTCAATGCCTACAGCACAGTGGCCAACAATGGAAAACACCATGAACCCGTCTTAGTGACGAAAATCCTCGATAAAGACGGCAATGAGATTTATCTCGGAGCATCAGAAGAGCACAAGGTCATGTCAAACCGCTCTGCCTTTTTCATGCAACAACTGCTCAAGGCGGGAGTCAACGAAGCTGGAGGAACATCGCAGTCACTGCGCAGCTATACGACCAACGACACCGATTGGGGCGGAAAAACAGGTACGACCAACAATCACTCCGACGCCTGGTTTATTGCCGTCAGTCCCAAACTGGTTGTCGGCGCATGGGTAGGAGGAGAATACCGGTCCATTCATTTCCGGACAAGTGCCTTAGGACAAGGAGCCCGCACCGCCCTCCCCCTTTGCGGACGATTCATCGCATCCGTATTCAACGACGCAGCCTTCAGGCAGTATCATGCCCGATGGCCACAAGCCGACCTCATGGACATAGAGCCATACATGTATGACTGCGACATCGTGGTCGCCAGCAACGACACCATCGATACGCTCTACTATGACATCTCCGACGAAGCGATGCCGACCGAAGAAGACTATAATCGTGAAGTCGAAGAGTTTATCAATAGGATTGAACAAGGAGAACGCTATTCCAGAGAACCCACAAGCCCCGACCGTCAAGACGGACAGGACCAACAAACAACAGATCCACGCCCCGAACCTCAACTGCCGAAGCCCAGAATAGAGGATATTGAGTAAGGAACACCTTGAGAATGGCGACAGGAAACACGGAGAGACTATCATTGAATGCAGCAAAAGGCAACGACAATGAGCAAGGAAGAACAGACACCGGTAGACTTGAACAACAAAGAACTTCAGGACGCACTGCAAATCATACAGTACACCCGCAGATCGTTGTTTCTGACAGGCAAAGCCGGTACTGGGAAATCAACTTTCTTGCGTTATATCGCCAAGACAACGAAGAAGAAACATGTGATTCTGGCACCGACGGGTATTGCCGCGATCAATGCCGGGGGCTCCACCCTCCACAGTTTCTTCAAGCTCCCTTTCCACCCACTATTGCCTGATGACATACGCTATACACCACGTCACATCCGCGAATCATTAAAATACAATGCAGAAAAAATCAAACTGCTGCAAGAAGTCGGGCTTATCATCATTGACGAGATATCAATGGTTCGAGCGGATATCATTGACTTTATCGACAAGGTGCTGCGCATCTTTTGCCGAAACATGCGCGAGCCTTTTGGAGGAAAGCAACTCCTTCTCGTAGGAGACATCTATCAGCTGGAACCCGTACTAAAAGAAGAAGACCGCCAACTGTTAAGGCCTTACTATCCTTCCCTATTCTTTTTCGATGCGCATGTGTTTCGGGATTTTCAACTGATAAGTATTGAACTGACCCATGTCTATCGGCAGAACGATCCTCTCTTCATCAATATACTCGACCATATCAGAACCAACCATGTCAGCCAGGACGACCTTGCACGCATCAATCAGCAAGTAGGCATACCACAAGAGGACGAACTCGCCATCACACTATCCACCCGACGTGACACCGTGGATTACATCAACGACCGCGAACTGGCACTGCTACCTGGCGATCCATCCGTCTTTCACGGAATCATACAAGGAGAATTTCCCGAGAACAGCCTCCCCACCCCTTTGGAACTCAATCTGAAACCTGGTGCACATGTCATGTTTATCAAGAATGCAACAGACAGGCAGTGGGTCAATGGGACATTAGGAATCATC